>NZ_JARVSL010000008.1:0-254795 GCF_030209215.1 Pseudomonas sp. efr-133-TYG-23
TCGATCAGGCGGCCGAGTTCGTCGTAGCCGTATTGCCATTCGCCGCCTTGCGGGTTGATGCTCCTGAGCAACTGGCCGCTGAGTACGTCTTCCTGCCAGCAGTGGCCCATCGGGTCTATGTGTTTGTAGATCTCATAGAAGGGCCCCCAGTAGTAATGGTCTTGGCGACCGAGGCTGTCGGTGACTCGGGTTTCGCCTTTTTCCAGGTCGTACTCGAAGCGATAGTCCTCGCCATCGCTGCCCCAATGGCGGATGACGCGCCACTCATGATCGGGTTGAGGTTCGAGCAGGGGCGGAAATTTGCAGAGGCTGCCGTCTGCGCGCACCGATTGCGGGCGTTGTGCGGGAACTTCGAAGCGTTGCCATTGATACTGCCGAGTCGCCCCGCTGGGGAGGGTTTGGCTGTCGAGGTAGCCTTGCGCCGTGTAGGTGAAGCTACGCAAGACCTGGCCGGTGGCATTGAGCACGTCTTGCAGCTGGCCGCTTAGGGTGTAGCGATAGCTGGCAAGGACTTCGGTGTGTTCGATCTGCGGATTATCGCCAAGCTTGATGTAGAGTCGTTCCACTTGGCTAACCCGCTTCGGGTGCTGGGTGTCATAACTCAGCCGAACGGTGGTGTGACTTAAATCGTCGCACACGTAGTGCAGCCGGCCTGTTTGATCGTAGAGCAAGCCCAAGGTGTTGAGATTGCGGTCACCCAGCTTGATCAAGCGTGAGCGTTTCGGGTTGTGCGGGTCGATCAGGAAGACCTGGTAGAGACCGGTGTAGATGTCCTCGACCACGGTCTGCCCGTCTTCCAACTGAAAGAACGCCAGCCCGTCCAGCACGCTGACGAAGGCATCACCTGCCTTTAGCCGACCCAGTTCCAGACGGGTGCCTTCTTCGTCGACATAGATCCACAATTCGCCACCCTCGGGATGAGGCACGCGCAGGATCTCCACTTCATAGGGCACGCTCCAGCCCATGCCGAACAGGCCGTCGCGGCGCAGGTCGTTGCTGTCGTAACCCCTGGTCCATTCGATGGGAAGCAGGCCCGGCAAGGTGAAGTCGAGGTCTTCGGGGCCTCCAAGAATTTTGCCGCCGGTTGAGACAAACACAGGGTTGCCCTTGCATCCCCCAATGCGCCACCACGGTTTGGGGCTACCTTTCGGTCGCGGCCGAAGCTTGATTTTGCGCGAGATCAACATACCGGCCACCATGCCGGTGAACTGCGCAATCTTGCTTTTGCCATTGCGGATATCCCGCACGGTCAGTGGCTCGCCACCTATGCGAACGTTGGGGGAAACATTGGCATCGTTGTCGATGGCAGCATCGCACGTGGTCTTGTCGCCGGCTCGGGCGGCAGGCTGCCCGTTGATGAAAACCTTGCTGGATCCTTGCGCGATGTAGGCATCGGGCATGGGAGGATGGCGTTCGCAGGTGACCTTATCCTGTTCCGCCGGCTCCGTTCCTGGGGCTGCTGGTGTTGTGACCGGCGGATTGAAGATGTCGTAGATCGCCATGCCCAGGCCGAGCACAGGAAGGAGCATGGGCGCGGCGGCCATCGCCATTGCGCCGATATTCTCCAGAAATGACGGTTCTGCCGCCTCTTCGGAAGCGTCCGCGTCGCCACCTCCTGAGCTGCGCCCTGCGGCCCGGGCAGCGGGCTTTCCGTTGATGTGGGTATTTTGCGAGCCGCTTTCAATCTTGCCAAAAGGCTCTGCCGGGAACACGCTGTTGGCGAGAGAATCACACCCGTCGGTGATGGCTTCACCGATGCTCTTTTCGCCTACGGGAATCATGCTGGCACCACCTACCAGGGCTCCGGCAATCACAGGGACAAGCACTGCCGCCGCACCGCCCGTGCCCACAACCGCGACAACGGTGCCGGCGATAGCCGCCGCAACGAGAGCGGTAGCGGCGGCGTAGGCCACCGCTTCTGCCAATGCACTCATCAGCTCGGCAGCCAGTGGTGGGTGAAGGATCGCGTCTCCTTCCCTGGCGGCATGTACGTTCTGCGCCATTGATGTGTGCTCCTTGCTGAACGGGCGTGTATGCAGATGGGTTGGGTGACCTGATCAGGCAAAGTGCAGGCTGTCTTTGATCGCGCGCCAATGGCTGATATCTGCCTCGGTAAGCGCGCTGTGTTTGCTGTAGTTCAGGACCAGCAGGCGTTGTTGCCCAGGCAGTTGGCAGGCCAACTGAAGCTGGTACATGGGCTGATTTGCGTGCGTGAACTGGAGGGCTGCTTCACGGCCTTCGACTTGTTTGTCTTTTCCAATAAAAACGGTCACGGCATCAGTGCAGGTCAACGCATTAAGCCGTTTGTGCAGCAGGTCCAGTTGAAAGGCGTAGGCCTCATCTAACGTCTGCTGGGCAGGCAATGCGCTGCGGGCAATAACCAAGGTGGTTTGCCGCTCGCGAAATTGCAGCATGTTCAATGTCGTGTCTTCAGGCATTTCATCGCCGAGGTCGACGGTGAGGTCCTGGGTCAGGTATTCGGCCATTCAGGTGTTCCTTGTTTGGAGAAATACAGGTCAGTTATCAACGGTCTCATTCCTGCTGAAAGTGGCTATTGGCTTCGTCCAGGAGCGCACTGGCATCTCGCCCGTCAGCGGCAACGGCAGCGGTGCCGCCTTCCACGTTGAGATCCAACATGCCGTCGGGGGTGTTGATTTGGCCGGACTTCAACCCGGTGATATTGAAGTTCTCGCAGGTGATGTTCAGCGTGCCGTTGGCCTGCAACTCGATCACCGTCTTGCCGCATTTCAGGCGTAAAGCGTTGCCCACTTCGACGGTGTATTCGTTAGCGACGGCGTCACTTTTGTTGCCACCTACTTTCAGCGTGTCATTGGCCTTCACCACCCGCATGCGGGTGCGGCCAACGGTGATGGTCTCGTCCTGACCCACCTGGCTGCTTCGGTCTGCACCAATCGATTGGGTCTGGTTGTTCTTGACCACCGTGTTCTGATCTTTCTGGGCATGGATAAACACTTCCTCCTGGCCCAGCTCATCCTCAAAACGCAGCTCATTGAAACCTTCACCCTTATGGGTTCGGCTCTTGATGGTCATCCGCGTCTTGTGTTTTGGAAGTTGATACGGCGGCAAATTGGTCTGTCTGTACGCGGTCCCCGTGGCGATCGGCTGGTCGGGATCACCGTCTAAATAGCTGATCACCAGCTCTTGACCCACACGCGGGATGGCCATGGAGCCCCAGGTCGCCCCGGCCCAGCCCTGGGTGACGCGGATCCAGCACGAGCTGTGGTCGTTGTTCTTGTCCGAGCGATCCCACGGGAACTGCACCTTGACCCGCCCCCATTCGTCGCAATAGATCTCCTCACCGGGAGGGCCGACTACCGTGGCGATCTGCGGGCCGTCGATGCAGGGTTTGTCGCGCAATGGGGCTTTCCACTCGGAGGTCCAGCGGATGGCACTGGCTTTCAACCTGTAAGACGTGCCCAGGCCGCTACCAAACGATTCCTCTTGCAAGCTGGTGTGTTGTTTACCCTCGTGCTTGATGGCGATGGTGCGCCAGCGGTCATTGAAGTCTTCACGGGGATGATCGTTGAGGTCGAAGGCCAACCCCGGTTGCAGGCGTTCATCATCGCCTTCCAGATGGGCCAGTTTGGCGTCATTGCGCAGGGCGGCCAGACGCGTCTTGGTGAAGGGCTTACCGGCGATATCACGCTTGTAACGACCGGGGTAGTCGTAGCGTTCGTAATCCTTGTGCTGGTTGTTCAGGTCCTGGTCGCCAGTGGCGGTGTGCTGCTGGTTGTAGCGTGGGTGGGTGAAGGTGTAGTCGCGCTGCACCTGGCGCGCAGTACGCACTTGTTCGGTGTAGTGGAAGCGGTTCAATGCCGGTTCCGTGGAATCACCGCCACTCATGGGTTGATAGATCACCGGGCAATTGGTGTGGGTGCCGATGGTACCCAGGCCGCCAACGCGGTCGGTGAGGACCAGGGTGTGTCCGTCGGCGCGGTGTTCGAAGGTGTAGAGCAGGCCTTCTTCGGCGGCGAGGCGAGCGATAAAGTCGAGGTCGGTTTCGCCGGCCTGCACGCAGTATTCGCGGGGTTGGTGGTCGAAGCAGATTTCGCTGCGGATGTCGGTCAGTTTCTGCTCGGCCAGCACGCTGGTGATGATGTCGGGCACGGTTTGGCCCTGGAATATGCGCCAGTTGGAACGCAGGTTGAAACGCGCCAGGGTCGGTTCGACCCCGGCGGTGTAGCGGGTACGGCGAAAGCCGGTGTCGCCCTGTTGGAACAGGCTGACCAGGCCGTGGACGTAGCGCACCGGGGTGTCGTCGCGCCAAATGGTGAACACCGCGGCCAGGTCGAGCACGCGGTAGAAGTCGATGGCCGGGTGGTGACTGACCAGTTCCAGTTCAAGTTTGAACGGCTGGGACAGGCCTTCTTCAAGGGTGAACGAAACCACTTCGAAGGGATCGCCCCGTAGCGGTTCGAAGGTGTAGCGCAAGTCGCTTTGGCGGGGCATGAAACCTCCTTGTGGTGAGTCCGGATCAGTTGATCAACCAACTGGCATCGCCGTTTTCCAGGATGCCTTCGTGGTCGGTGCTATCACCGACACGGGCTACGGCTTTGCCGTTGATGACCATTGAGGGCGAGCCGCTGATGATCACGGCACCGCAGCCCAGGGTGTCGCCGACACGGGCGATGGCGCGGCCGTTGACGGTGACGTTGCGCGTACCGCTTTTGACGGTGGTGGGGCCACACATAGGGCAATCATGGTCGTGACCGACCAGAACGACAGCAGGCATAGAGCCTCCTGATAAATGTCGCGTCAGTGAGTATTCCGCCGCCTGTGCGGCGGAACGTGCCGGTGGTGGTTAAGCCGGTTTACGCCAGTCATCCGAAGCTTCGGTACCCGCCACCACATGGCTCCAGCTGACCTTGCGATAGGCCAGGCTGGTCTTGATCAGTTGGGTGTAGTTTTCGTTATCGCTGTTTTGCGCGTGGGGCAGTACGGTATGAATGTCGACGACGGTGGCGTCCTCCAGCTTGGTGGTAAAGAAGTGCTCCTGCTTGCCGTCGCCCGAGGTGCGGAACCACTTGACCTCGACCGTGGGCAGCATTTCGCCGGTGGCCAGGGCCTGGTAGAGCATGGGCGAGGCTTTGCTCAGGGCGCTGGTAAAGATCAGCGGTTTATGCACGCGCTGGCCGACGGGCTGACCGCTTTGCGGGTCAGTCGGCGCGGAGATCTGGTGGTCGATTTCCTGAGCAAGGATTTCATCCTCGTGGCCTTCCACATAACCGTTGCCCACCGAATCGGCGGTGAAGGCGCCTTTGGTGATATGGCCCTGGTTTTTGCCGTGGATACTGATGTACGCAGGTGTTGGCATGACAAGCTCCTTGTCGCGATCAAATGAACGACCCGATGAGGTCGCAGGTTCTGGCCCAAAGGCCATGGCTTTGCAGGCGCTCGGATGAGCACGCTGAAAATCGGTTACAGGTTGAGAATCTGTTCCAGGGAGGCGAGCACTTCCTGGGTGATGCTGTTCAAGCGCATCGAGTAGATTGTGTAGGCGACCGTCAGCACGACGGCTGCCAGCGCCCACGGCGTCCACAACGGCCAGGCACGTTTGATCCGGTAGTTGCGCGGCGCGACGTTTTTCAGCGGGTCGGTCAGACGTTTGGGCGTCTCGCCGCGCAGGGGACGCAACAGGCCGTGCAGTTGGTCGATGATCTTTTGAATTTCGTCATCGCCCTTGATGTGAGCGCCGTATTTGCCTTTGAGGCCGGAGATCAGGCACTGGTACATGAACTCCAGCACATGTTGGTACCGGGCCGCTTCGGGGATCATGTTGTTCATGACGGTGAAGAACCTTTCACCACCTCGGGTTTCTTCATGAAACTGGCTGAGCAGGGAGCGGGCGCTCCAACTGGAGAGCCTGCCCCAGGTGGTGCTCATGACCACCTCGTCCAGCAGCAGGCACAGGCTGTAGGAGTAGGCTTTGAGCGTGCCGGCGTCGTAGTCGAGCCGGCTGACTTCTTCCATGATCGTGGTGATCTGGTTGCTGACGCTCTGGTACAGCGCGGGCACGTCATCGTGCTGGTCCAAACGACGCAGGCGGATGACCAACCCGATCAGGGGCGTGGCGGCATCGCACAGCGGGTTCCAGGCCAGGCCGCGCATGTCGAACTCGGGGTCTGCGAGCAGCGGTTCGGGTTTGGGCTTGGCCGGTTCCTCTACGGCGCCGGATTCCGTACTGCTGGTGGCCTGTTGCAAATAGCTGAAAATCCGGTTGCTGTCGTCCGTTGGCGGGTTGGTTTCGGTGGGCATGGTCTCACTCATCTTTCTCACTCCTGATCGCCCAGAACTGCAACTCCAGCTCCGGGAATTCGCCGGCGATGTGGAAACCGAACCCGCTGCCGTTGCTCAGGCTCTCCCAGGTGGGGTGATGGCGCTCGAGTTCGAAGTAACTGAAGCCGGCATGGAACGGCAGATGACGTGGCGCCACGGGCAGTGGGATCAACGGAATGCCCGGCAGTTGCAGACTGACCAGTTGTTCCAAACCTTCGGCAGAGCTGATCTTGATCTGCCGGGGCAGTTGCTGGCGCAGAGCCTCCGCGGGTAAGTCGGCGCGCACGGCGAGGATGAATTCGGCGTTGTCCAGCAGGCGCTTGTCATTCAAGGCAGCGGTGCGTACGCCGTATTGCTGCACCACGATCGGCAGCGACACTGCACGCGGTTGCAGCACGGTGCCCAGGGCACGGCGCAGGGTGTGTTCCAAAAGCTGGAAAGACTCGCGCAGGTTGTCGTGCTGGTAGGCCGGGTATTCCTGGGGCAGGTGGCCTTCATCGGTAAAGGTCACCAGTTCGCCGCAGGCCTGGGCCAGTGCGAGGTACAGCCGTTCCGGATGGACCTGGCGTTGACGAGTTAAATGCTGGAACAGCGGAAACAAGCGGTTGAGGGTTTGCAGCAGGTTGAAGTCGGTCACATCGGCCACCCCCGACTGCCCCGGCGAGCCGATGCGCTGGGCCAGGTTCTTGGCCCGCTCGCGCATCAAACCGGCCACTTCACCCAGGTAGCGGTGCAAGGCCGGCACGGCCTGCAAGGACAGGCTGGTGGGGTAGAAGTGCTCGTCCATCACCAGGCTGCCGTCCGGGCGCTTGTCCTTGATCCTGCCCAGGGCGATGCCGGTAAAGGCGCTGCGGTCGCTGCGTTCGAGCATCAGTTGCAGGTTGGGCACGGCCAGGTCCATGCCCACCTGGTCGCCGTCATCGCTGTGGGTATCGCGGATCTCTTCGCGGCGGGCGATATAGCGGCTATTGCCGTATTGGTCGGGCCAACGCACTTCGAGGGCGCCGTTGGAACGCAGCGGCAGCACCAGGTAGACGATCTGGTTGACGGCACTGCTGTCGGCGATTTCCAAAGGTGCGGGCGGTGCCAAATCATGGGGAATGTCGAAGACACTGCCGTCGGGCATGATCCCGCGGGCCTGGGTAATGGCGACCTTGCCGAAGCTCAAATACTCGGTGTTCAACACCAGTTCGCTGAAGCCGTAGAGGGCGTCATTCAGGCTGTGTACGCGCTGATGCACGGCGGCTTCGGCGGCGCGGGCCTGTTGCTGGAAGTGCTGGGGTTTGACGAATAAACCTTCATGCCAGATGACGGGGTTGCGTGAACTCATCGGTAATTACTCTGGGCAAAAGCGGCTGAAAAGGGCGTCATCGGGTTTCCCCTTTGAGGCTGACCTGGGTGGCGTCCAACTGCACCAGCACGGCGTATTGCCGGCCCTTGGGCTCGACGCGCAGATGCTGTTTCCACTGGCCGACATCGGCGCTGTGGTAGTTGGCGATCACTGCGATAAAACGGGTGTCCTCATCCAGGGGGCGCAGCTCGACAAACTTGAATTGGCCCGGCTGGAGCAGGTAGTCATCGGCGCGGATGTAGGTGCTGCCCAGGGTTTTTTTCAGATCCTCGGCCAAGGCCTGCGGGCTGGCGTTGACCAGCAGCGAATCATCGGTCAACTGCAACACCTTGAAGGCGATCGGCGTGGCGACGTGCTGCAGCGCCGGGTTGCCCCAGGGCGTGCTCAGGCTGACGCCTTGGGCGTCGTAGTCGCCCAGCAGCGTGTCTTCGAGGGGCGACATCGGCACCACAGGTTCGGGTTCCAAGATCAGCGGCGACTGGGCCGGTACGCTCTCGTAAAGGTGGTTGAGCAGGGTTTGCACTTTGTCGGTCAGTGCCTGCGGGCTGCTCGCCTGAACGTTGAGGGTGTAGGGCGAGCGGTTCGCGTCGTCATCGGGTGCGGTACCGGTGCTGATCAGGCGCGGATTGACGTGGTCGCTGGCGTGCAGGCTCAGGGAGTAACGGCTGGGCTGATCGTCGGGGCCGCCGACCGGAATCGACGGGGTCCAGATCACTTGGCCGACTTTGCCGAGCAGGGTGCAGCCGCCGAGGGTGAGGCAGGCCAGCAACAAGGTGCCCAGGCGCAGGTTGCTGAGCAGGCTGACGGGCTTCTTGGGTGCAGCCGCGCAAATGTCGGCCGGCGGTTTTGGTGGCTCCGCCGCATTCATCGCTCGCAGCGGATCCCCTTGTTCCACCCAATCAACGGGCTGGCAAAGGCGTTCGAACTCCGGGCAAGCAGCAGGTCGCGGATCGGGCAGGGGCAGTCCCGGTAAATCCTCCACGTGCCAGGCTTGCATACCTTCCGGCTGGCCCGAGAACAGCTCATCGAGCGAACGCTGACCTGGGCCGTGCTCACCGAGCTGTACCGCGACCCGGTACGCACCAATCTGCAACAGGTCGCCATCGTTCAGGCTCACCGCAACGTTGCGCCCTAGCGGCAAATCATGGCCATTGGCATAGGTGCTGCCACTGCGGTCGATCACGCAGAAGCGCCCTTCGACAACCCGGATTTCGCAGTGGTTGGGCTGTACGCTGTTGTGGCGATCCTCCAGGCACCAGTCCGCCGCGGCACTGCCGATGCTGCCGCCCTGTGGACCAAAGCGATGCGTGGGCAGATAGCCGTGCAGCAACTGCGCAGGATTACGGATAACCAAGGTCAGTTTCATGCGCGCCCCCGAATCCGCACCACGGCGGGATGACGTTGGTGCAGATGTTCGATAAAGCTGGTCCAGCCCAGGTGGGTGCCGTTGTCGCGTTGCAGGTTGAACGGCGGTACGTCCTCTTCGCGCAGCCCCAGTTCCAGGTCGTAGGCGGTGACGTCGCGCAGCAAAAAATCCATCAACTGGCGCAACCGCCCGAACTGTTCACCACTGGGCAAGAACTGCCGAAAACGTGCCTGGGTCAGGTTGGGAATCACCAAGGTGAACTTACTGGCGCGGGTCTTGCTGCGGTCACCCACCACAAAGTCGCTGCCCAGGGTGCCGTTGGCTTTGCCCAACACCGTGCGCTGACGCTGCGGCAAGGTCACCGAACGCGCCTCGAATTCACGGATGTACACGCCGTGCAGGTCGAAGCAGTGTTCAACGATGCCGGACACCACCGAAGGCGAGCGGCTGCGGCTGGCGATCAGGCCGGCAAAGCTCAACAACCGGCCCCAGGGCAGCGGCGTCGCGCCACGCAGATCGTTGTCGTTCAACCCGATCAGGGAAAACACATAACGCGAAAAGCGGTCGCTGGCCTCGGCCTGAAAGCGGATGTAGTAGCGGTACTTGCGCCAACTGTGGTGCAGCAGGGTCAGCAGGCGATGATTGAAAAAGTCCATGAACGCCGGGCGAATCCCACGTTCCTGGGCCTGCTCGTAGGCCAGGCGATCCAGGTAGTAGCCGGGCAGGGGCGAGTCGGTGCCGTGCAGGCCAAAGAAACTGGTCTGCAAGCGATAGCGCACTTCGTCGTGGCCGTCTTCCAGGCGTGCGGCCACGACCACGTCGGAGGCCGGAAAGCCCAATCCCGCATGGCTTTGCAGGCGCACACGGCGGCGCGCCGCCGCACTCAAGGGCTGCGCTTCCAGGTCATCGTCATGCAGGGCGTGCAGATGCTCCAGCAGACGGTGAAACGAGTAGTTCCGCGCATCGGCCAGCAGCACGTCGGCTAGATCACGGGTTGTCTGCCGGTCAACAGGGGCCATTCGTAGCACTCGTTGTTGGTGGTATTGATCACTTCCAGGCGATGGAAGGAGTTGATGCTTGCGTACAGGGCGAAGAAGTGCGAAAGCACGCTGCCGAACAGGTACAGCTCGCCCTCGCAGAGGAAGGCGTTCTGGTCCAGTTGCAAACGGGTCTGCAAGCCGCGCACCGGCTGGCCCTTCATTAACCAGTCGATGGGGGTGGTCACGGCCTCGCGGACGCCATTGAGGCGCTTGCGGGTGGCGCGGGCCTGTTGCAGGTCGTGCAAGGCGGCGAAGTCATAGGCGCGGATCACCGCCTTGAGCGGCTCGGCCGACAGCAACGACAGGTAGTTCAGCGACAGGTTGGAAATCAGCGTCCAGTGCAGGCTGCTGTCCAGCACCGGTCGGTAGCTGCGCGTCGGAGCAATCAGGTTGGTGTAGGTGGCAAACGACGGCGTGACTTCGGTGGACAGCGACACATCCCCTGCGCCCAGCATCTGCGGCAGGTCGCGATTGCTGCAGGTCAACTCGATGGACGCTGCTTCATGTTCGCCGATGTACAGGCTTTCATCGCCGCGCACGAAGGCGATGCGATGGCGCAAGCCCTCACGCCCGTGGGATTCCTCGATATGCGTGCGGAAATACAGCGCCGTGCGGCCCCGCGCGTGTTCGATCTCATGCTGGAACGACTCAAACGGAGTAAAGCGCCGCAACGGATCGCCCTTGCGCTCCTTGTCGGCGGCATCCCAACCGGCCACCTGGTCGACACTGAAAATCTCGTAAGCCTCAGGCTGACTGCCACTGGGGCTGATACGCCGTTCCAGGCTGCGCCCGTCCAGTGCGATAGGGTTGGCATCGTGGCGGAACAGGTTGACCGCCGGCGCGCAGTACAGGTGCAGGTCGCTGGTACGCAGGCGAATATCAGGCGGCATGGGCCGGCTGAACTGAAACTCGAAACGCAGGGTGCTGGCGCTGACATCGGGCCAAACATGAGCCAGCCGGGTCAGGCTGAAAAAGTGGAACCGCTGCGGGAATACAAAGTACTCCTGCAGGATGCGGTAGCCATCGAACACATTGCGCGGGTAGGGCAGCAACGCCTCTTCGGGGGTGAAGCCGGGAAAACCGATGTCCTTGGCCGACAGGCGATAGCGTTGCTTATTGATGTGCAGCGTCACGCTGTCCAGGTAATGGGCAAGCCACAGGTACAAGGTCAGCGCGGTGGCGTTATCGCCACCTAGATGAAAATCCAGCTGGTCGCAGGCCATGCTGGTCAGCGGTTGCTCCGTCAGCACCTTGAGGTCGATGCGCATCACCGAGGCCTCACGACTGTGGGCGTCGCTGACTTCCTGCAAGGCCAGCGGGTACAGGTTGACGTCGGTGCAGGTGCGAAACTGGCAGGAGATACCGTTCACCGGTTTGGCGAACAACGGCGTGCCCTTGGGAATCACCTGGCGCTGGCTGATCGCATTGGGCAGTGGTGTAAAGCGAATGATGGTCGCGCTGGGCAGAGGGCGCAGGTAGTTGGGCCAGAGCATCTGCAACAGCGGATGGGTCAGCTCTGGCAAGTCGTCGTCGATCTTCATCCCCAGCTTGGCGGTGAGGAAGGCAAAACCCTCCAGCAGCCGTTCCACGTCCGGGTCGCCGGCCTGATCGCCGAGAAATTGCGCCAGTTGCGGGTTGTCCTCGGCAAACTCGCGGCCGAGTTCACGCAGGTAGCGCAACTCCTCGGCAAAGCGTTGTTTCAAGTCCATCGCGTCCTCATCTCACGCGGGTGTAGCCGTCGCGGCCATGCATGGCCACCTCGATCTGCACCTGTTCTTCCTTGTGGTTGACCCGCACCTGACAATCCAGGCGAAAGTTCAGCTCCAGCGGCAGGTCCGGGTCGGGCTGATAGCGCACGCCCGTCACCGTGATACGCGGTTCAAACGCCTCCACCGAACGCCGGATATCGGCGCTGATGGCGACCACCAAATCACTGCTGGCCTGGGTGACGCCGTTGAAGTCGCGCAGGCCCAGTTCAGGGCTGCTTTGTGAGCAGCCCTGGCGTGAGTTGAGCACCTGTTCCAGGTGGCGTTTGATCGCCTCGACGCGCTGGCGCGCCTGCTCATCCGCGCTGCCTGGGCGGTAGCGCGGTGCGTCGGGTTCCAGGCGCTCGAACAGGCTGCCGCCCACTTATTGGGTGTCCAGCCGACCGACCAGCGAGATCTCGAAGTTGGCGCCCATGTACTTGAAGTGCGGGCGCACCGACAGCGACACCTGATACCAACCCGGATTGCCGGCCACGTCCTGAACCTCGATCTTTGCCGCGCGCAGGGGGCGTCGGCTGCGCACGTCGGTCGACGGGTTTTCCTGGTCGGCGATGTACTGCTTGAGCCAGGTGTTCAGTTCGCGCTCCAGGTCCTGGCGTTCCTTCCAACTGCCGATCTGTTCGCGCTGCAGCACCTTGATGTAGTGAGCCAGGCGATTGACGATAAACAGGTACGGCAACTGGGTGCCGAGCTTGTAGTTGGTCTGGGCTTCCTGGCCTTCGCGGGTCTTGGGGAAGTTCTTGGGTTTTTGCACCGAGTTGGCCGAGAAGAACGCCGCGTTGTCGCTGTCCTTACGCATGGTCAGCGGGATGAAACCGGCCTCGGCCAGCTCGAATTCCTTGCGGTCGGAGATCAGCACCTCGGTGGGGATCTTCGCCTGCAATTGGCCGAGGGATTCGTACAGGTGCACCGGCAGATCGTCCACCGCGCCGCCGGATTGCGGGCCGATGATATTCGGGCACCAGCGGTAGCGGGCGAAGCTGTCGGTGATGCGCGAGGCCATCAGGAACGCGGTGTTGCCCCACAGGTAGTTGTCGTGGTTGCCGTCGACGGTTTCGTTGTAGCCGAAGCTGCGGATCGGGTTTTCCAGCCCATCGTAAGGCGAGCGCAGCAGAAAGCGCGGCAGCGTCGCGGCAATGTATTTGGAGTCTTCCATTTCACGTAGGCTGCGCCACTTGGTATGGCTTGGCCCTTCAAAAATGTCGCTGACTTCCTTGACCGACGGCAGGTCCTGATAGCTCTTGAGGTTGAAGAACTCAGGACCGGCAGCCATCACGAAAGGGGCATGGGCCATGGCGCCCACGGAGGCGACGTAGCTCAGCAGCTTCATGTCCGGGGACGACGGGCCGAAGGTGTAGTTGCCGATCATCGCCGCGATCGGCTCGCCACCGAACTGACCGTAGCCGGACGTGTAGGCGTGCTTGTACAGGCCGCTGCGGGTGATGTCGCCAGCGTTGTCGAAGTCGTCCAGCAGTTCCTCTTTGGTGACATGCAGCACTTCCAGCTTGATGTTCTCGCGAAAATCCGTGCGATCCACCAGCAGCTTCAGCCCACGCCACGACGACTCCAGTTGCTGGAATTGCGGCTGATGTAGGATCACATCCATCTGCTTGCTCAATGCGCGGTCGATTTCGGCAATCATCTGGTCGACCCGGTGCTTGTTCACCGGCTGCTGGTGATCGCCGCTTTGCAGGATCTCGCTGATGAACGCAGCCACGCCTTGACGGGCAACGGCATAGCCCTCCTGGGACGGGCGGATGGTGGTGTTGGCCAGCAGTTGGTCGAGCAACGACGGCGGTTCGTCAGCCACCAATACTTGGGCGGCGGCGCTTTCCATAGGCATGCGGAGTACTCCGTTGAGAAGGGCGTTCAATTCAGTTGTTTGGCGTGTCGAGCACCAGGTTCAGTTCACTGGCCAGGCGTTGGCGGGCGGTTTCATCGGTCAGCAGGCTTTGCAGGTGTTTGCGAAAGGCCGGGACATTACCCATAGGGCCTTTGAGCGCAACTAAGGCTTCGCGCAGTTCCAGCAACTTATTCAACTCAGGTACTTGGCGGGCGACTGCGTCCGGGCTGAAGTCATTGATGCTTTTGAATTGAAGCTGAACGCTCAATTCAGTGTCGAAGTCGTTGTTAAGAACGGACGGAACAGTCATGCATAGAGCAACTTCTGCTTTGCTCAGTACTTCATTGAATGTGTCTTTATCTATTCGAATGGATTGCCTGTCTTCAAGGGCGCTTAGTTCACCATGGCCTTTGAAATCGCCCGTAATCAAAAGCTTCAGGGGCAGCTCAACTTCAGCTTGTTGATCACCGGTGGCCGGGACGTACTTGATGTTGACGCGTTCTTTGGGCGCGACGGAACCGTGAGTTTTCGACATGAGAAAAATCCATTTCGTAAGGTCGGCATATTAAAAACAGCTGTTTAAAGATTTGTCATGTAGGACGGTGCGGATGCGATTTGTGGGCGGTGGATGTAAGAAAAAAAAGTTGAGACTATTGCTGTAAGTTTTCTTACGCATTTGGCAGGTGTATCTGAGAGATGCTTCTTTTTGTTCGCGTTTAGCAGAAAGTAATGGGTCTTTTAGTTGCCTGTTTAATCGAACTTGGGCGACGCTTTTAAAGTTAATCAAAAGAACTTTGAGGGGAGGCGCTCATGTGCAACGGATGGCGAGGATGGAAGTGGGGGCTTTGCCTGACGGTCGTGGCCGTAATGGACGTGCAAGCAGCGACTCAAGATTGCCCTTCCATCGTCTCGCCCTTGAAGCGTCTGGAGTGTTTTGATCTGGCCGCTGGTACGCCCATCCATCACGCACCAGCGGCGCCACGTGCCCTTGGCCGGGTACTGCCGATTGTTGACCTAGTCCAGCGCAATGAGGCCAAGCGTCCGCCCGAGGATCAGCGTTTTCTATTGTCGTCATTCCCAGAGCCGGACAACGACCAGCAACACCGTCTGGTGATTTCAGCCCCAGCCTTGGGCGCGTTGCCGCCTCGGCCTTACTTGGCCATCAGCTGCGAATCGAAAATTTCCCGCCTGCAACTGGTGTTGGATGAACCGGCCAAGCCCAACAAGATACGCATACAGCTGTTCAAGGATGAGCGCCCGGTGTCCGAGGCCTACCAGTGGCAGGTCTTGGACGACGCTGGTCTGGTGGTGGATGCCGGGCGCGGGCTGCAGGCCATTGCCTTGTTGCGCAATATGGGCGGCGGCCAGCGCCTGCAACTGGAGAGTGACTATCCCCGGTTGCACGGCTTGGTATTCGACGCTGAAGGGCTGGGCGAACTGATCGAGCAGGAGCGCCAGGTATGTCGCTGGTGATCGACGTGCCGGTAGACACCGTCAAGCTGTTGCTGACTCCCATCGACCCGGAGCAACCCGCCGGGCATTTCGATATCGAGGACGAAACCTACCAGGCCATCGACCAGGAAATGGTCAAGCTCGGCGGCCTGCGCGAAGGCGACATCGACTGGCCGTATATCGACGAGGCGTCCCGTGAATACCTGGCGACCCAGTGCAAGCACTGGCGCATCCTCGGCCATCTGCAAGTGGCATGGCTGCGCACCCGACAGTGGGCGCGCTGGGCCGACTCCCTGGGCTTGATAGCCGGCATGGTCGAGCTGTATTGGGACAGTGCCTACCCCAAGCCTGGCCCGACCGGCTACCTCAACAAACGCAAGCAGGTGCAGCGCCTGTTGGGCGACTTGGGGCAGGTGTTGCCGACCCTGGAGCGCAGCAGTTTTGAGCCGGCCTATCAGGCGGCGGCCCAATTGGCCCTGGCCAACCTGCAACGGTGTGCCGAAAGCGCCAAGCTCGACCCGGCCCCGCTGGACGCGTTGCAACGCCAACTGGACAAATACAGCGAGCCGGTCGCTGCCACCGAGCCCGCCCGTGCGGCCACCTCCGGCGGTTTGCTGGAGTCAGCCTTTTTCAACAGCCCCAAACCGCAGGCGCCGAGCAATGAGCGTGAACAACGCCGCGCTGTGTTGAATATGGCCGAGCAGATCAATCAGCAAGACCCCTACGACCCCACCGGCTACCAATTGCGACGCTTCGGCCTGTGGTCGCATTTGCGCACCGCGCCGCTCATCACCCGTGACCGTCGTACCGAATTGACCGCTGTGCCCAAGGACATTGTCGATGGCTATCAGGACGCGCTGAACCACAACGCCCTGGACCCGAACCTGCTGCTGCGTATCGAAAAAAGCGTCTGCGCCTCGCCGTACTGGTTGCGCGGCAGCTACCTGGCCGCCCAGGTCGCCTCGCGCCTGGCGATGGATGAAGTAGCCGCAGGCATCCGTCAGACCTGCGAGCGGTTTGTCTGCCGCCTGCCAGCCCTGTTGGAACTGTGTTTCAGCGACGGCACACCGTTCGTTGATGCACAAACCCAGGCTTGGATCACCGGCGCCGATCAGGTGCAAACCACCGGTAGCCCGGTGCAGGAATACGCCGGCCTGCGCGACGAACTGACCACCCAGCTCAACAGTGAAGGCGTCGAAGTGGTGCTGCTGCGCCTGCAGGACCTGCACGCCAGCCATGACGCCCCGCGCCAGCGCAGCTACGCCACGGTGATTGCCGCCGACCTGCTGGCCTCGCGTGGCCTGTCATGGCTGGCGGATGATCTGTACGCCAGCGTTGCGCGACTGATGCGCGATACCACGGCGCAGGGCTGGGAGCCGGAGCTGTACCGGAAAGTGGCGCAACCCATCGACGACAGTCATTTGATTAAAGCGGTTAAGGAGTAGGAGCGATTTATGGGGATGGTCTGGGGTTACCTCAAACGCTGGGGCCTGCCGGTACTGCGCCAATTCAACCAGGCGGTGCCCGTACTGGTGCTGCTGGGCGTGGTGTTTTTATTGATTGCCATTTGGTGGCTGGGCCCACAGTGGACTTGGCGCGAGCACCAGCCGCTGAGTGAATTGGCGATGCGCGTCTCGGCCAGCGTTGTGGTGTTGGTGGTGCCGTTGTTGATCTGGGCATGGCGGGTGCGTAATCGCTACCACCGGCTGCAGCTTGAACGCCAACATGAGGCCGCCGTACAGGCCGACCCCTGCCTGCCTTATATCGAGGCGCAGGAACGGGCGCTGGACCGCAGCCTGGGCAATCTGCTGAACAACATGGAGCGCCGCCGTTCGCTCTATCAACTGCCGTGGTACCTGGTGCTGGGCGAGGAAAATGCCGGCAAGACCAGCCTGATTACCCGCTCCAACCAGAGCTTTGCCTTGTCCCATGTCACCAAGGCTGGAGTTCGGGTGCACCAGGAAGAGCAACTGGCTTATCCCGTGGACTGGTGGATCGGTGACGAGGCGGTATTGATCGACCCGCCGGGTGAGTTTCTCAGCCACCCGGAGCCAACGGCTGACAGCGTTGCGTCGCAGGGCAAAGTCAAACCGGTATTGCCGGCCGGCACCCACCCGCGCCTGTGGCGGCACCTGCTCGACTGGTTGGCGCGCAACCGCAGCCGACGGGCACTCAACGGGGTGGTGTTGGTAATAGATGTGCAGGCCTTGTTGGCGCAACGTCCCGAACAACGCAAGGCCCACGCCAACCTGCTGCGTACCCGGCTGTTTGAGCTGACCCGGCAACTGGGCACGCGCTTGCCGGTGTACGTGACGCTGAGCAAGTTCGACCTGCTGGAAGGCTTCGAAGAGTTCTTCGCCCGGTTGTCGCGCAGTGGGCGTGAAGACCTGCTGGGCTTCACCTTCAGCCTCGACGCGGTGGATGATTTCGATGCCTGGCTGGCGGAGCTGACGCGCCAATACCAAGCCTTTGTCGCCTGCCTGAGCGAACAGATTTTCGACGGCGTCAGGACCTCATCTGGGCTCACCGAACGCGATCGTTTACAGGCGCTGGTGCATCAGATGGCGGGCCTACGCCCGGCGCTGTTTGGCTTCCTGAGCGAAATGCTCGGCAGTGATCGTTTCACCACTCCGGCGTTGGTGCGCGGGCTGTATTTTTCCTCGGTCTTGCAGCAAGGCACCCTGAGCAACGTCTTCGTCAAAGAAGCCGGGCAGGCGTATCAACTGCCGCCCCCGCCCCCCGAGGTCAAACCGGCCGGTGGCACGGCGATCTACTTTGCCCAGCAACTGTTCCAGCGGGTGATCTACCCCGAAGCGGGCCTGGCCGGCGACAACATCAAGGTGGCTCGCAACAAGCGGCGGCTGCTGATCGCCGGGTTCAGTGTCGCGTCTTTGGGCGTTCTGGTGGTCATCGGAACCTGGCAGTTTTACTTCAATATCAACCGCGACAAGGCGGCCAGGGTATTGGCCAAAAGCCAGGAATTCAGCGGTCGCGATATCGATGCCAAAGTCGATAGCACCGGTCGCAACCTGTTGGCACCGCTGGACCAGATCCGCGACGCGGTGCTGGTGTACGGCGATTACCGCGAGGCCTGGCCGTTGCTGTCGGATATGGGCCTGTATCAGGGCCGGGCGATAGGCCCGACGGTGGATGAGGCTTATCTGAATCTGCTGTCCAAGCGCTTCCTGCCGGCGATTGCCAGCGGTGTGCTGGACGCCATCAATGCCGCGCCCGCCGGCAGCAATCAGCAACTGGCGGCCCTGCGTGTGTACCGCATGCTCGAAGAACGCCAAAATCGCCGCCCGGCCATCGTCGAAGAATGGGTCGCCAAGCAGTGGCAGCGCGCCTATCCGGGCCAAGGCCAACTGCAGGCCGACTTGATGGGGCACCTGGGCTACGCATTGAAATACGCCGACGCCGATCTGCCGCACTACCGGGAACGCATTGCCCAGGTGCAACAGCAATTGCGCCAGTTGCCCATGGCCGAACGGGTCTACATGAGCCTGAAACAGGACGCCCTGGAGCGATTGCACCGTCCGCTGGACCTGCGCAACGAAGTCGGCCCGGCGTTCGATATCGTCTACCGCCCGCTGAACACCGATCAAGAGGGCAGCGGCCTGCAGTTGCCGCCGCTACTCACCGCCAAGGGCTTCAAGGACTACTTCGAGCCCGGCACCGAGGGCATCATCGAACTGGCCATGATCGACCAGTGGGTGCTCGGCGAACGACAACGCCTGGACTACTCCGACGAAGACCGCAAAGTGCTGACCCAGCGGATTCGTGCGCTGTACAGCGCCGACTACGTGGACAGCTGGCGACGCGCACTGAATCAGTTTGCGGTCACCGACTTCGACGACCTCAGCCATGGCGTGGCGGTGCTGGAACAAGTCACCGGCCCGGCCACCCCCCTGCGGCGTCTGCTGGAAACCCTGCGCGACAACAGCGTGATCTACCCGGCGGTGCCCGTGGCCGAAGGCCAGGTGCCGCTCACGCTGGACAAGGTATCGGACGGCCAGCAACAAGCCGCCGGCATCCGCCGCGCGTTCTCCAACCTGGCTGAGCTGATCACCGCGCGAGGCGAGCAGCCGTCCTATTACGAAGAAACCCTGCGCTCGGTCAGTGCTGTCTACGACTACGCCAAAGCCGTGCACGACAATCCCGACCCCGGCAAGGCGGCGCTGAAAACCGTGCTCAACCGCTTCTCCCTGGGTGGTGCCGACCCGATTGCCAACCTGCAACGTGTCGCCGTGGGCCTGCCCGAGCCACTGAACCAACAGGTCAAAAAACTCGCCGATCAGACCTCACAGGTACTGGTGATTGCCGCCTTGCGCGAACTGGAAAAACGCTGGGACAGTGAAATCTACAGCTTCTACCGCGACCGCCTGGCAGGCCGCTATCCGTTCAAGGCCAGCGGCGAGGACGCCTCGCTGGAAGACTTCGAAGCCTTCTTCGGCCCGCAAGGTCGCCTACAGCAGTTCCACGATCAATACCTGAACGTGTTCCTCAAAGACAACCTCGACGCCCTGTACTCCGACAGCCTCGGCGGCTACCTGGTGCGCAGCGACGTACTGGAACAGCTCAAGAAGGTCGAGCGCATCCGCGACACCTTCTTCAACCACCGCGGCCACTTGGCCGTGCAACTCACCATCGAACCCCTAGCCCTGAGCGCCACCCGCCTGAGCAGCATGCTCAGCGTCGACGGCCAATTGATCCCCTACCAGCACGGCGCGCCGCAACGCACCGGGTTGGTGTGGCCCAACAGCCTGGGCAATAGCCAGGGCAGTCAATTGACGCTGGTGCACAGCACCGGCAACACGGCGAGCCTGAGCTATCGCGGGCCATGGTCGCTGTTTCGGCTGCTTAGCCGCGGGCACCTCAATGGGCGTACCGATACCCGCGTGGACCTGACCTTCGCCGTCGCCGAGGGGTTGATGCGTTATCGGATTTGGGCGGAGAAGGCCAATAACCCGATCACTCAGCGCAGTTTTGAAGGGTTTGTGTTGCCCAGGACGTTGTTGGAGGTGCGTCGATCAAAGAACACCATCAACAAGGTCGGGGATGTCGCTGCAACAGCGTTCAGCGAAGAGGGCAACTAAATAAGCGAATGCTGCATACAAGTAATCACAAGTGAAACAGGACGATTAGATGGCAATCAAGCTACAAATATTGACTGACGATCCAAAAGAAATTGAATTGATTAAGCGTTACTGGGCAGTCGATGAGTCAGGGCAATATCTCGAAAAGGTGAGTGCTCTAGGGGGCATTATTGAAATGGCTCAGGGTGTCACACTTGCCAGCTTCATACGGCAACGTTGCAATGCGTTCGATGAAAATCAGGTCTGTACTAGTTGCGCAAAATTGATCGAAATCAAAAATCGCTCCGAGGCCAAAAAGGTCCCTGCGCGATCCACTAAACTTTGTACCCCCTGTCAGAACGACCAGGACGCGATTGCGTTTGAAGCTGAAAAGGCGAAAGCCGCAGAGCTTGAACGGCAGTTGATCGAATATGCCCGTAAGCAGTCAAGCCGTACGGTGGACTATTCAGAGATACCGGATAATCAGGTGCTCCTTCTGTTGGCGTTAAACAGGGCCATTACGCCGAGATTGACTAACGGCGGCTTCACACTAGGTGACTGCCGCGGACTGGCACCTAGGTATGTCGGCGACTTTGTTATGCAATTGCGTGAGGCTGGACTGATTCTTGATGATCCCAGTAAAGCCAGGCCGGGCACTTATTATTGGGAGGGCGATGAGATTTGGATGTTGAGGGACCAGGTGGTCTACCGTTTGGTTCCAGATGCCGCATCAAGGAGTGCGGATGAGGTCATTCGTAGCCTGTTGGATAGGGTGTACACAAATGCTGAAGGGCTTTTTAACCTGTGGCTTGATTACTCAGTCGCTGATGTCATGCGCTATCTGGCTAACCAGTGCGACCTTTACCATCATGATCTGTCGGGACAAGAGCTGGAGGAAATAAAAAGTACGATGCGCTCAGCATTGGAAACCTACAGCGTTTCACAACTTTGGTCGGTGGTCTGGAAGGTCGTCAGAGACGCCGCAAGTTTAGCCAATCGCGAGTACTACAACCGTCCCAAAGCGGCTGCGACCATTCCTGGAAAGATTCGGCGTAACTTGGAGAAGGTGCAGCGCGAGTCTATTGAACTCAAGGCATGGAGTCGCCCGGACCAGCATCCCGTAGGCACATTGGGGATGGTGCTGGGTGAAATTCTGGGTGTTGACGAAAATAGCTCAGGGCACATGGTCTCTTCCCTTGTTAACTGGCTCACCGGGCAAGGGTGTTCACCTAGTGCCGGAGCAGAGCTTGACGAACCGATACGGGAATTGATGACCATAGCGTTGGCCCTCGATGTCAGCTCCTCAGTGATGCTGCGGTTTGCGGAGTTGATTCGTGCCGGCCATGACGTTGGTTCTGCCATTGAGGAAATTGGTGAGACGCTTCGGTCGTAAAGGCAGCGGGGAAATTTCAGAGGAAGAAGATGCGGGTAGCAAGCCTGTCCATCACGGCGTCTGGGTGGGGTGGGAGAGACGCTGCTGCTGAAGGCTGTCGCTATCATTTTGTGCGTTCTATGATCCGCAATGTTATCGTGCTATCACGTATGACTGCTTCGTCAGGGACTGAAAGGGGACAAGATGACCGATTTTGAGCAGCAACCTTTTGCGGACGCCGAGTTTGCAGAGAATCCGGAGCAACGATGCCCCTGCATACTGCTGTTGGACACGTCGTCGTCCATGAATGGCGCGCCAATCCGCCAATTGAACGATGCGCTGCAATTCTTCAAAGAAGAGTTGTATGCCGATGCAATGGCAGCGAAGCGGGTAGAGTTGGCAGTGGTGACCTTTGGACCGGTTAACGTTCAAACCGAGTTCACGACCGTTGATGGTTATTTCCCTGAAATGTTAGAAGCCAGTGGTGTTACGCCAATGGGAGAAGCCGTTGAGCGTGCGTTGGATCTGTTGCGTGAACGCAAAGAGCGTTACCGAGCCAACGGCGTCAAGTATTACCGGCCTTGGGTTTTCCTGATTACAGACGGTGCACCTACGGATAATTGGCAGGAAGCGCGCCGACGTGTTCATGAGGGCGAAGAGCGAAAGGAGTTCATGTTCTACTCCGTCGGTGTTGAGGGGGCGGAGATGTCGACTCTCACTCAGTTGGGAACACGTCAACCTCTCAAGCTGAAAGGTCTGGCGTTTCGAGAGCTCTTCGCTTGGTTATCGAGCTCGCTGAGCGCCGTATCGCAATCGAGTCCGGGGGATGCGGTTCCTCTCGCCAATCCGACAGGGCCAACGGGGTGGGCAGTTGCAGAATAGACTGCATTGGCGCTGGGCTGCGGCATCGTGTATTGGCACGTCGCATCTACGAATGGGTACGCGCAAGCAGGATGCGTTTAGCGTCATGCGCGTCCACCCAGATGCAATGTGTGCAATCGTTTCTGATGGTGCGGGCAGCGCCAGCCACGGTAGGCAGGGGGCAGCGTTAGTCTGTCGCACTCTGCTGGTCGATTTTCGTAACTGGTTTAAACAGCATGAGGTTTTACCAGGCGACGAAACGATCATGTGCTGGATTGACCACCTCCGCGATCATCTTTCTATGGTCGCGCAGAAGCGAGGCGTAACTCGGCGACAATTTGCTGCCACACTGGTCATGCTCGTGGTGTTCAAAGATCAGGTTTTGGCCTTACAGATCGGCGATAGTGCACTCGTGGCGCGCAAGGCGGGTGTGTGGGAGGCCATTTGCTGGCCGGAGAATGGTGAGTTTGCTTCGACGACCTATTTCGTTACCGATGATCCTGAAGTTCGTCTGCACACCTATCGCTTCGATCGGGAGCACGACGCGTTCGCGCTTTTTTCAGATGGGCTTGAGTCCGTTGCGCTGGAGCAGGCTACGCGACAACCTTTTGCTCGCTTCTTCGACCCGATGATCAAACCGGTGGATCAAGCACGGGCGGATGGGCGCCTTGCTGAGTTATCAGACGCACTCGCGCGTTATTTGCAAAGCCCTTCGCTATGTGAACGCACGGATGATGACAAGACGCTCATTTTGGTGTCGTATCGATGAGTTATACGCAGGTCAAGATCGGCGGTAAAACCGAGCGACTCGACAAGCAACTGGGCAAAGGCGGCGAAGGCGATGTGTACGCGCTGGTAGGGCGCGGAGATTGCGCGGTCAAGATCTACAAGTCCGAGTTGCGAGGTTCCCGCGAGAACAAAGTTCGAGCGATGATTGACGGGCGATTGGCTGGTGCAACAACCCTCGTGGCTTTTCCGGCCGAAGTGGTGACTGATGGCTCTGGCAACTTTCTCGGTTTTACCATGCGGCTGGTGGCGGGATACCGAGCGCTGCATGAGCTATACAGTCCAAAATCCCGCAAGATGCACTTTCCAAAGGCTGATTATCGCTTTCTGGTCCGCGTGGCTCAGAATGTCGCACGTGCTGTCGCCACAGTGCATCAGGCCGGGTGTATCATCGGTGACCTCAATCACTCTGGGGTTCTGGTAGGTCCCGATGCGACGGTCGCATTGATTGATGCCGACAGTTTTCAGTTTAGTTTGAAAGGCCACGCTTATCCTTGTGTGGTGGGCACCGAAGACTTCACACCACCGGAGCTTCATGGAGGTAGTCTTGCAAATGTCGTCCGCACTCAGGCTCACGACAATTTCGGCCTTGCGGTTGCTATTTTCCAGTTGATTGCGATGGGTAAGCACCCCTATGCCGGCCGTTATAGCGGCCCGGATCTATCTTTAGGCCAATCGATCGCACAGAATCGCTTTGCATTTTCAATGGTTCGACGGAACGATACACGTACCACGCCGCCGCCCGGCTCTGTGCTGCTCGCGGATTATCCTGGATCAATAGCGACGGCAATGGAAAGCGCGTTTGGTCTCTCACCATCGTCACGTCCGGACCCCGCTACTTGGGTCAGTTTGCTCCAAGGACTCGAGAGGGGATTGCGCCGCTGCGCAGACGTATCAACCCACTATTTTCCAGGCTCGGCAACTTCTTGTTTGTGGTGTCGGCTGGCGAGTCAGTCTGGGGTCGAAATGTTTCCCCAAGGTCTGGCTGTTGGTACTGTGCCGTTGGCAGGGCCTTTCGATTTAGAACGCGTGTGGGCGGCTATTCGAGCAATGCATCTCCCTGTTCCAGAGGAGGTTCTGCCGGTTTGGAATGGCACCATCGCTGCCCCCAGCGTTGCTGTGACGCAAGCAAAGGGTAAGCGTCATGATCCAGCGATCATGGGAGGCGTCGCTTTACTAATTGCAATTATTGGTTGTGTTTTCGCTCCAAGAGCAGCCTTGCTGTGGGGCGGTCTCGGCCTTTTCAGTTTAATTCGGGTCTTTGCTACCAATAAAGTGGACTCAACGCCTTTCCGCAAAGCCTATCAAGATGCTGACAGTAATGTGCGCTTGGCGTCTCAAGCTTATCTTCAAAAAATTGGTCTGCGAGAGATGCATATCTTGCATGCTGATTTGGAAGATACAGTCATTCGATATCGGCAGGTCGAAACGGGTCTTGCTCAGGCGCTCAGCCAACTGAAGTTGACACGCGAGGAGCGCCAGCGCGTAGTTTTCCTGGATCGATTTTTGATCCGACGGGCGTCCATACCTGGCATCGGAGCGGGGAAGACTGCCACGCTTGCTTCTTTTGGTATTGAGACGGCTGCGGACATCACAGCTTCAGCAGTTCGAGCGGTGCCAGGTTTCGGAGAGGCGCTGACAGCAAAGATGTTGGCTTGGCGTCAGGGACATGAGAGCAAATTCCGCTATAACGCCACACCCGATCCGTCCGATCTACAAGCAGAGCAGTCCACTCGTGCGGCGTTCGCAACTAAACAAATAGAGTTCCAAAGAAAAATTCAGTCGGGATTGGCTGCTTTGCAAGCTGCTATACCACGCTGCCTTTCTGCCAAAAACGCACCAGATCAGGCGCTCTCGCATGCACTCCAAGCGCGTGCAATCGCCCAACATGATTGTGCTGCGTTGGGGATTAGTGTGCCTGCGCCAGCTGCAATCTCCATCGATGTTCCCAAAAGAACGCAGATACAGCCGAGCAGAGCCCAGCCAGCGCCGGTGACCTCTCGTTCGTCGGTGTCGATTACCACGCGTTCATCTGCAACAAACGCTTGCCCGAGTTGCGGCGCTTCCATGGTTCGTCGTACCGCACGTAAGGGGAAGCATGCGGGGCGTCAGTTCTGGGGGTGTTCCAAGTTTCCCGCATGTAAAGGCACGAGAAGCTAAGGCTTCACTAGCCGGTCAACTGCGCTTTGCCGCGTCTCCCGAAGGTCAGAACGGCCAATGCAGTAAGCCGCGCTATTCACAGGCTTGCCATGCCCAAAGAAGTAGTCAATAATCCGGTCCATAGAAAGCGTTGTGATCTTAAAACTTCAACGATTTCATAGGGATAGATGGCTAGTAAGCGTCTCGTTTCCCGCTCCACTATCTGATTTTTATTCTCATCGTCAATCTGTCGTCACTCGCGCGGCGTTCTGTCTTAACAGGTCCAAATAGTCAGCCCACTGTTGAGCCGCTTCCCGGCGCTGCGCTAGCAGTTGCGCGCGTGCATACACAGCCCCCAGTGCACCTGGCATCCGGTGGGACAGCGACAATTCAAGCACGATGGGATCAATTCCCAGGTGCTCGTGGGCAATAGTCCTGTAGGTGGCACGAAAGCCGTGGGCAGTGATGCCGTACTCCGGCCAGATATGCTGAAACGACTTGAGCATTGACGTCGGGTTGATCGGGCGGCCTGGATAGACCGGCGAGACGAACACCCAACCTTGACCTTTGTCGTCCACCACGCGCGTTTGTCTGAGCTTACGCAACAGGATGAGTGCTTGTTCAGGTAAGGGCACGATGTGTTTGCTTTTGTCCAGATGTCTGGTCTTGCTCACTACGTAGCGCCAATCGGCGCCGACCAGGTCGACATCTTCCCAGCGCATCCGCACGAGATCGCCAGGGCGCACTGGCAACATGACCAACAGGCGCATCGCGTTGGCCACACTGCCGTCATCGCATTCATCCAGGCGTAAAAGGAACCTGCCCAGATCGGCTGGCCTTTCAATCGCCGGATTGCTGGTAACGACGTGGCGAATCCTCAACTCCTCGACATTGCTGAGCGCCACGTTGCGCTCCACCCAGCCGCGGCCTTCAGCGAAGCCGAGGATGGAACGGATGATTGTGCGTACACGGCGGGCCATAGCCATGAGACGTTGCTGGCGCAGTGCCGTGATGATGGCGGTGACGTGTTCAAGCTTGATCTCGCTGACCGGTTTACTGCCGACTGCGGGCAAAATGTGGTTTCTCAAGGCTCCGCGAAAACCCGCGATGGATTTGCTCACCAGATGGGCAGACTTGAAAGTCATCCACTGCTCAGCTACGAAGGCGAAGGTGCGCTGTTCACTGAGCCGCTGTGCCTCGATCTTGGCGGTTTTAGCCTTAAGCGGCGCGATGCCGTTCGCCACGTCGCGGCGTGCTCTGCGGGCAATCTCTCGCGCCTCCTTCAGGCCGATATCCGGGTACGAACCAATCGAAAACTGGTTTTCCTTGCCATACAGGCGATATTTCAAGCGCCAGAACTTGGAAGGAGGGTTTCCGATTTTGCGTGACGCGCTCACCTCCAAGTAAAGACCGGGGACTTCGCCATCGGCATGTTTGCCAGGGGTAGTCAGTGCGCGTACGAAAGCGTCGGTCAGTTTACGCTTGAACAGAGCGCCTTCTCGGGCGTGCATAAGTGGGGGCATCATTTTTTAAAAAATGAAAATATGCCCCCAATTATGCCCCCAAAAGCGTCAGAACCCCTTGGTATTGGACGGACGTCCATGGATTACAGATGCTGTAAGCAGATGTTTTATAAGCCTTTATAGAACATAGTAGAACTCTGTTACAAACTCTCGGGGTCCCCGAAGAACATCTGAATACGCGACCGCAACCAGCGCTCTCCCGGATCGTTATCCTGTGAACCGCGCCACGCCATGTGCAGTTCAAAACTGCGCACCGGCAGCGGCGGGTCTTCTGCGCGCAAGCCGCCGGCCGAGGTCAGGGCTTCGGCCGCGTAGTCCGGTACGGTGGCGAGGATGTCGGTGCCGGCCAGCAAGGTGCCCAGGCCATTGAATTGCGGCACGGCGAGTACGACGTGGCGCTTGCGCCCGAGTTTTTCCAGCTCTTCATCGATAAAACCGCTCAGGTCGCCGGCGAACGACACCAGGGCATGGGGGCGGGCGCAGAAGTCGTCCAGGCTCAGGGAGCCGGGCACGCTGTCGGCGCGCAGCAGTTTAGGCAGGCTGCGGCGCAGCACTTTGCGCTTGGCGTTGGCCGGCAGGTCGGCGGTGTAGCTGACGCCGATGGAGATTTCGCCGGAGGCTAGCAGGCTCGGCATCAGGATGTAGTTGACGCGGCGCACCACCAGCACGATGCCGGGGGCTTCGGCGCGCAGGCGCTTGAGCAACTGGGGTAGCAGGGCGAATTCAACATCGTCGGACAGGCCGATGCGGAATACCGCATTGCTGGTCGCCGGGTCGAATTCGGCGGCGCGGCTGACCGCAGTGGAGATCGAGTCCAGGGCCGGCGAGAGCAGGGCGAAGATTTCCACTGCGCGGGCCGAAGGTTCCATGCTGCGCCCGGTGCGCACGAACAGCGGGTCGTCGAACAAACCGCGCAGGCGCGACAACGCGGCGCTGATGGCCGGCTGGCCGAGGAACAATTTCTCGGCGGCGCGGGTCACACTGCGCTCGTGCATCAAGGTTTCGAATACGATCAAGAGGTTCAGGTCGACACGACGCAGGTCGTTACGGTTCATCTTGTGTCCTGGAAGAGTCAGCAAACTTGACGAGAGCAGTCACAGGGAGCCGTTGGGTTCCCTCTTGCAGCATGACCGGCATGAATCTTACGGGGAAAGACTGGTACTCTGCACCGGCTAATTGAGTTTTCCTACGATACTTAAGGTCTATTCATCAGACGCGGAATCAATGACAGGCATGTCGACTATTAATGGTGACCGATGGTCTTGCCAGGAAAGCCCAGATAAAGTTCATGGCATTAGAGGTTAATTTGGCGAGGTTTGCGATGTCCCGCACGATCCGTTTTCACAAGTTTGGTCCGGCCGAGGTGCTCAAATGCGAAGAGCATGCAGCCGCGCTGCCCGCACCGGGCGAAGTGCAGGTGCGTGTCGAAGCGATTGGCATCAGTTGGTATGACATTTTGTGGCGCCAGAACTTGGCGTCTTCCCACGCACGTCTTCCTTCGGGCCTGGGCCATGAGATGGCAGGGGTGGTCGTCGCCTTGGGCGATGGCGTGGAGGATTTGGCCGTGGGCGATAAAGTGGCCAGTTTTCCGGCCGAAAGCCCCAATGACTATCCGGTGTATGGCGAGCAGATCGTCCTGCCCCGTTCGGCCCTGACGCGCTATCCGGACGTGTTGACCCCCATCGAAGCGAGCGTGCATTACACGCCGCTGTTGATTGCCTATTTTGCTTACATGGATCTGGCACGGGTCAAACCGGGGCAGTTTGCATTGGTCACGGATGCCAGCCACTGTGCGGGCCCGTCCTTTGTGCAGTTGGGCAAGGCCTTGGGTGTACGGGTGATCGCCGCGACCAAGGACAGCGCAGAGCGCGAGTATCTGCTGTCGCTTGGGGCCGAGAAGGTAATCGTCACCGAAGAGCAGGACCTGCTTATGCAGATCAACAAGTTCACCGACAATCGCGGCGTAGACGTGGTATTCGATGGCCTGGGTGGTCCGCAGATGTCATTGCTTGGCGATGTACTGGCGCCGCGCGGCAGCCTGGTTCTGTACGGGCTGCAGGGCGGCAACCAGACGCCGTTCCCCGCGTGTGCGGCGTTTCAGAAGAATATTCAGTTCTATGTGCATTGCATCGGCAATTTCACCGGCAAGCCGGAACTGGGCATTGTCCAGGATCAGGTCGCTTTGCAACGGGCCTTGCGTGACATCAACCAGTTGACTGCTGACCGCGTACTGGTGCCGCTGAAAACCACGGTGTTCCCGTTCAATCAGTTCGTGGAAGCACACCGCTATATGGACGAATGCCCGTGCCGAGAGCGTGTGGCGTTGCAGGTTGAAGCTGTTTAGCGCGTAGGAAGATTCGTAATCGGCTGTTTCGGCCAGCTGGCGCATGGGGCAAATGCGCCATTTGACAGGGCTTAAGCCTCGCCCTTCGTGAAGTGCCGATCAGGCTCTTCAGTCCCTGAATCCTGCTCTTGTCCCCCGACGCCGCACTGAATCCCAGGGCGGCGTTGTTGTGTATGCCCATTCGACATGCCTTCGGCTGTTCATCTGCACTGGTTTTCGACCAAGTTCTGTATCTATTAATCATTAATCCATCACTGATAATTGCGACTTCACATTCATCTCAAGGATTGAGCAATGATTGAATTCATGATGCCGCTACCGACCATCACTCGAACTACGAGTGCATCACTCATTTGGACTTTTGAAAAAAAGTGGGTTGATAACAACTCACTGATCGAAAGCCTGGAAAGTTGCTTGAGTGTATTTGTCGGACGCTTCTTTAAATAATTGGTTAAAGCTGTGTAGGAAAATGTCAGAGCCTTCCTAGGAATGACAAAAATATGAAGTTTATCCACTGATATCAGTGGGTTGCGCAGATCATGCTGGCAACGCTTCTCGGTGATCAAAGCGAGTCATTTCGTTGCGCGGTGCTAGTGTCTAGTTATCGGCGCACGGTGCGAAGGGCGAATTTCCTACATGCGCAATGGGTCAAGCGGAAACTGTCAGCAGTAGCTTGAAACTGATATTTCAACTCAGGTAGTACAACTATGAGCACTATTCACGAACAGGCTATGAATCATGTTTATCAGCAAGTTCTGCAGCGTTTGATCGGGCACTTTACTCGTTCGGGCAGGACGGCACTCCAGTTGTTGGTCCAACGCATTGTGGTGGCCGCAGGGGGCATGGAGCAGGTCGGGGATTACAAAGTGCTGGTGGCCCATGGGGGAGGCGAGGTCAGCAGTTACACGTTGGCGCTGTTACGCGCCGCGCAGTTGACGATCGCTGGTCGCGCTCCCCGAACGTTTCAGTTACGCGTGGCGACGTTACGCCACGCCGGCATGACCGAAGGGCAACTCGATACGCTCAATCGGGGTTACAACCGCCTGTTTCTGCACGATGACTCACGCGTCGAATTACTCATGGTGGAAAACCAGGAGGTCCATCCCTTCAATCACCTGCGTCCCGCGTCTGCGGTCGGGCGCGCGAACAGCCAGCGCAATATGCTGATGGTGGGGCACCTGAGTTCCGGGGACTGTCGCGCGGCATTGTGCAATGAAACCTACCTGGCTCTCGGCGATTTCTACCAGCGCGTCACGACTTGGAACGGCGGAGTTCACGCCTTGGTCAGCGGTGACTCCCCACGTAAGCAAAGCCAGTTTCTCGCCTGGCTGAAAAGAACCGCCGAAGGCGCTGGCATCCCCCCAGCCAAGGGGCGGTCGCGGTCGCTTACCGAATTGTTCGCACGCATGGACGAGTGGAGCACCGGCTACTACCGCGATGTCTATGGCGAACACTACGTTGCGCATGAGAACCCCAGCCCTTCAGGACACCGCCATCTGGCTTACATCGGCATTGACGATCTGCTCAAGGACGTCGACCTGCAATCCGCGACGCTATTGTCCGATTTCATGGCGTATACCCCCGATCCGCTGGGCTTTCATTTCAGCCACCCAAGCTATTCCAATCCGTTGCTGATGGCGCATTTGCGGGGCCTGCAAGCCGAATGCCTGCGCGATCTCGATTATGAAGACGGTGTAGACGGCTTCGTCCAGCAGGCCGCTCACTACATGCGACGCCTGCGCATGCCCGAGGAATTGTTCGCCGAGGCCAGCTCCCGCGAAGGGCGTTTGTTGTCGAGCACCTTTGCCCAGCAATTCTTCGGCCTGGATGAAACCCAATTGGTCTGCCTGCTGTCTTCACCGTTCATTCATCACGGTCAGCGGCTGGAAGGTTATCTGCGCCAGTGCCATCCCGGCATGCTTGTGGCACTGCCCGAACTGCACAAAGCGTTGCAGGGCAAGCCGTCGGCCGAGATGCTGCAACAATGGTTTACCGACACCAGCGGCCTACCCCTGCCGTTGTTGCAACACCTGTATCGCAAACGACCCTTGACCTGCGCCAACGGTCAGCGGCGCAGTGACCGTGCCGTGGCGCATGGCGCGATCCCGGCCTTTCAATTGTCCGGGCGATGACCCAGCGCGGCGAGCGCCAGGCGGATTTCGCTTATCAGGCGGTCTATCGCTACATGATCAACCTGATCAACGAGGTCAGCACGGACACCCGGGTAAAATTGCCGTCGCTGCGCCAGTTGGCCGCTCGCATGAACGTGTCGATATCGACGATCCAATACGCCTACTCGTTGCTGGAGAAAGAAGGCCGGGTCTATTCGGTGGCCAAGTCCGGTTATTACGCTTGGCCGATGTCGGCCAATCCTACGGCGTGGTTGGGCGGGGACTTGCTCGACCGGCTTTACGCTGCGGCCCGGCGCCCCGCAATGGTGGTGCTCAGCGGCGATGAGCCTGCGCTGCAAGCTTCATTGGATGCCACCTTGCTGCGCCTGGAGCGTGAGTTGGTGCGCCAGTATCCCGGCCATTTGCAGCCGTGGGTCCAGCCGTGCGGGGTGTGGGAGCTGCGGGCAGCGCTGGCCGCGCGTTATACCTCGTCACCCACGCGGTGCTGGCACGCCGACGATGTTTACATCGGTGCCGATTTGCGTGGCGTGTTGGATATTTTGGTCGAAGTGCTGGGGCTCAAAGGCACCACGGTGATCGTCGAATCGCCTTGCGACTGGCTGATTCTGCGGCTGTTGCAGGATGCCGGCGTGCGCGTGATCGAGCTGCCCTGGACTGTCCAGGGGCGCTTGGACAGTGAAACCCTGGAGCGGCTGTTGCGCGATGAACCTGTGCATCTGGTGTTGCTCTCATCGGCGGTCAGCTTGCCTTCAGGCGTGGCGATGTCGGCCGAGGATCGTCTGACCGTGGCGCAGCGCTTGGATCACTACGGCTGCTGGCTGCTGGAAAACGACAGCCTCGGCGAGTTGAGCCGGGAGGTGCCACACACGCCTTTGCGCGACCTGGTCAACCCTGATCGGCTAATCGTGTTTTCGTCGTTCGAGAAAATCCTCGGCTCGGAAGCGCCCTACGGCTACTTATTAAGTCGGCGCATGAGTGCGGAGTTGCAACGCCAGTTTCTTTTGCGTTCTTTCCGCTTATCGTCAATACGGCAGCGCGCCATCGCTCGTTTGTACCAGAGCGGTCGTATCGAGCAGCATCTGTGCGCGTTGCGTCAGCAACTGCGCGAGCAAGCCGCGCACATGGGCTTGCGCCTGGCCCACCACCTGGGGGATCAAGTGACGTATCGCGTACCGGCGGCTGGCGCTACGTTCTGGCTGGGCTCGAACCGTGCGGTGGATATGCGCCAGGTATTCCAGTATCTGCTGGCGCGGCAGGTCGTGATCGCGCCTGGGGAACTGTTCAGCGTCAGCGGGTTGCATCATCAGTATTTGCGTGTAAGTCATGCCTTTAATGGGCAGCCGAGCCTGGAGAGTGCGCTGATGGCTTTGAGCGACGCGTTGCGCCAGGCGCAAACGGGTTGAAAATTCTGTTGTGTGTGTAGGATCGATACCGTCGCGCAGTAGTCCAACTCTCAGTAAACTGGCATTTTTTCCGAATTCTTCCTTTCCGAGGTTTATGCATGACAATCAGTCCTTTTGCGGGCAAACCGGCACCGGCCCAATTGCTGGTGGATATCCCGCGACTGGTCACGGCTTACTACACCGGCCAGCCTGATGCAGCGATCTCCACCCAGCGCGTGGCGTTTGGGACCTCCGGGCACCGTGGCAATTCGTTCGAGCTGAGCTTCAACGAATGGCATGTTCTGGCCATCAGCCAGGCCATCTGCCTGTACCGCGAAGCCCAGGGCATCAACGGCCCGCTGTTCGTCGGCCTGGACACCCACGCATTATCCACTCCCGCCGGTGCCAGCGCGCTGGAAGTCCTGGCCGCCAACGGCGTCCATGTCATGCTGGCCGAAGGCGACGAATACACACCGACCCCGGCCATTTCCCACGCGATCATTTGCTATAACCGCGGGCGGACCAGCGGCTTGGCTGACGGCATTGTGATCACGCCCTCCCATAACCCGCCGCAAAGTGGCGGCTACAAGTACAACCCGCCTAACGGTGGTCCGGCGGACACCCACGTCACCAAGTGGATCGAAGCCAAGGCCAATGAGCTATTGGCCAACCGGCTCGTTGGGGTCAAACGTATCACCCACGCCCAGGCGCTCAAAGCCGACACCACCCATCGCCATGACTACCTCAATAGCTACGTGGCCGACCTGATTAACGTGATCGATATGGACGCCATCCGCAGCGCCGACCTGCGCCTGGGCGTCGATCCGCTGGGCGGAGCAGGGGTGCGCTATTGGTCGGCGATTGCTGAGCACTACCGTCTGAACCTGGAGGTGGTGAACACCGAAGTCGACGCCACCTTCCGCTTCATGAGCGTCGACTGGGATGGCCAGATCCGCATGGACCCGTCCTCCAGCTACGCCATGCAAGGCTTGATCGGCCTCAAGGAGCGTTTCGACGTGGCCTTCGCGTGCGATCCGGACCACGATCGCCACGGCATCGTCACCCCGTCCGGCGGCCTCTTGGCGCCGAACAACTACCTGGCCGTGTCCATCGATTACCTGTTCCAGAACCGTCCTGACTGGCGCGCCGACGCTGCCGTAGGCAAGACCGTGGTCAGCAGTGGCCTGATCGATCGCGTGGCCACGCGCATCGGCCGACGTTTGTACGAAGTGCCGGTGGGCTTCAAGTGGTTTGCCGACGGCCTGTTCGAAGGCTCCCTGGGCTTCGGCGGTGAAGAAAGCGCCGGTGCATCGTTCCTGCGCAAAGACGGCACGGTGTGGAGCACCGACAAAGACGGCCTGATCCCGGCGTTGCTGGCGGCGGAAATGACCTCGCGCAAAGGCCTGGACCCCAGCCAGCTGTACCGTGGCCTGACCGATGCCCTGGGCGAACCGTTCGCCATTCGTGTCGACGCCAAGGCCACCCCAGCGCAAAAAGCCCTGCTGGGCAAACTGTCGCCGGAACAGGTGACCTCCACCGAACTGGCCGGCGAGCGCATCCAGCAGATCCTCAGCCACGCGCCGGGTAACAACCAGGCCATCGGCGGCCTGAAAGTGATGACCGAAAACGGCTGGTTCGCCGCACGCCCATCGGGCACCGAGGACATCTACAAGATCTATGCCGAGAGCTTTGTGGGTGAAGAACACCTTAAGCGATTGGTGCAAGAGGCGCAGGTGTTGGTAGACGGCGCCATCGCCGAATAACACCGCAACGCTTTGTAAGAGGGGGCTTGCCCCCGATGGCGGCATTTCAGTCCACTGGTCCAGGGACTGACCTGCCGCCAAGGGGGGGCAGGCGTCGCCGCCGATTTTGGCTGTAAGGCGTCAGGTCAAGCCAGATCGACCAGCACGATCTCACTGTCCTCAATGGCCGTAACCCGTAACAGCTGTTCATCCTCGATCGCTACGCCATCACGGGCTTGCGCCCGTACACCATTAACCTCAATCACCCCGGTGGCTGGCACCAGATACGCTCGGCGCCGGCCCTCCAGGCGGTACTCAGCGACTTCACCGGCTTTCAGGTTCGCCGCCACCAGGCGCGCATCCGCACGAATGCGCAGGCTTTCGCTATCGCCGGCCTTGCCACTGGCCAAGGTGACGAAGCCTTCGCGCTCACCCTGTGGAAACGGCTTGGCACCCCAGGATGGGGGCAGGCCTGCTTCATTGGGGATAATCCAGATCTGGAAAATCTTGGTTGGCGTGGCTTCCAGGTTGTATTCGCTGTGGGCAATCCCCGTGCCAGCGCTCATGACCTGCACATCGCCAGCCTCGGTGCGGCCTTTATTGCCCAGGTTATCGGCGTGGCTGATGGCGCCTTCGCGTACATAAGTGATGATTTCCATATCGCGGTGCGAGTGCTGGGGAAAGCCCGTGCCCGGGGCAATAATGTCGTCGTTCCATACCCGCAGGTTGCCCCAGTGCATGCGCTTGGGGTCGTAGTAGTCGGCGAAGGAAAAGTGGTGATGGGCATCGAGCCAACCGTGGTGGGCGCCGCCCAGGGCGCTGAAAGGTCGCAGTTCAAGCATGATCGTCTCCTATGGATGGTGCCTATCATCCAGCAGCGCTTGATCGAGAAAAAGCGTAAAAAACGCTCCATTCTTATCGACTGATTCGATTGGATTGCCGCGTTTCAACTTTCACTTCATCGCCTAACTGCCTGATGGCACAGCAATTGGCTGGTACTGCGCGGCGATTCCGGCGACCATGGGCACTGCTCACATCCCAGCCCATTGCAGGAGTCCGCGTGTCGCAACAAAAGCCTGATCTGCCCCCAGAACTGCTACCCCTGGCTCAGATGCCGTTGTTCAAACGCCTGGCGGCGCGTCTGTTTGGTCATGGCCTGACCCGCCTGCGCGCCCAGCACCGGTTTTCCTGGCTGCATGGGCAAGCCGATGGTTTTCGCAGTGGGCATGAAGCGGGCGTGGAATACGGTTATCGCGAGGGCAAGGCCGATGGCATCGAGGAGGGGCGGCAAGTATTGCTGATCCGCGATTTTCGCCCGGACGCGCACACAGCTCCCGGAATAGACGACAGCCTGTTCGATGACTGGCGCCTGCCGCTGACCGCCGACATCAAGAAGCGCATCAAGGCCGACGTCGCCCGTCTCTTACCGCCCCACGCTCAACCGAGTACGGCCCAGTGGAAGATGATCTTCAGCGAGACACCCTCAACCTCGGTGATCGCCGGGGCCGGCGCGGGCAAATCCACGTCATTGGTGTTGCGTATCCTGCTGCTGACCCATTACCTGGGCTTCGAGCTCAGCTCGATGACCGTGGTGACGTTTACCCGCGAGTCACGCCAGGATTTCATTCGCAAGCTTATGGAGATTATGAGCCTGTGGGGCCAACCCCTTGATGCCAAAGAGGCACAGGCGGTGGTGCGCACGTTCCACTCGCGCATCCTGCCGATGGTGCGCAGCCTGCCGGGCTTCGAGCGTTTGCAGGCGTTCGAAAACCTCAAGGCGGGCTTCGACGATGCCGACAGCAACCCGTTCGATCTGCGTATCAACGATGCCCAGCGCCAGCACCTGAACGCCTGCTACCAGCGTCTGCATCGCCAGCATCCGCGTTTTCGCGAGTTGATCGCGCCGCTGGCGCGCCACGGGTTACAACTCAAAGAACTGGAGCGCGACCATCCGGACGTGCAAAAACGCATGGCGGTGACTGAGCTGGCCGCCCAGCGTGACGAAGAATTGTGCGATTTCATCGAGGACCTGTGGTTTCGCGTCGGGGCCTGGCCGATCAAGGGCATTGAGCCGAATCGCCAAACTGTTGAAATCAATGGCGCGCATTTCCACTGCCATGGCTACATTGCCGAATTGGACGCGTGGGTAGTACTGGGCTTCGACCCACGGGAAAACCCCCAGGTCAGCCGCCCCAATGCCAAGCTGTCAGTGCGCGCAGAGTGGGCGGTAAAGCGCACCCTGTTTCAAGCTTTCTGTCGTAAGCCGTTGATATGGCTAGATAGTTATGAGTCATCCAAGCGCATGCTCAGCTGCCTGGCCGATGATGCCAGTGCCGGGCCAGGGTTTGATTACAAGGTCAAAGGTGAGCTGACATCGGCGCCGCTGCTGGACTGTTTTGTCACGGCCGCAGGCTTTATCGAGAACCTCGGACTGGACGTGCCCAGCGCCGTAGGTCGCATGAGTTTCGCCAAGGATGATCCGGACCGCTTGTTCTTCGAAGCGTTGAGTATTTTCTGGAAGGCGTTGGAAGACCATTTGCTCGACCAGAAGCCACCGATCATGACCTACAACCGCATGTTCTCGCTGTTCGGCGAAAACACCCCAGAAAACCTCAAGCTGCTCAGCGACCCGCTGTTAAGACCGTTGTCCCACTTGATGATCGACGAATTTCAAGACGTATCACCGCAAATCGTTGGATGGATTCGCGCCAGCCTGCGGGAGATCCGCAGTCGCGGCCCGGCCATGCACGTGGGGCGCGGCGCGCAATACTCGTCGTTGCTGTGTGTGGGTGATGACTGGCAATCGATCTACGGCTGGCGGGGCAGTTCGCCCAAGTACTTTATGGCCTTCGACCAGGAATTCCCGTCACCGAGCACCACCCGGGTGATGCTGAGCGAGAATTATCGCAGCCACCAGCACATCATCGACGCAGCCGAGCACATCGTGCGTGCCGCGCCGTCGATCCCGGGTAAGAAGGCTAAGGCCAGCGGTGCGCCCAAGGCTCTGGTGCCGGTCAGTGTGCTCGAGCGTGACGATGCAGCATTGGGGCGACGCTTGCTGGAGCATTATCAGCGTGGCGAATCAGTGTTGATGCTGTATCGAAAAAGTAGCGATAAGTTATTGATTCAGGAGCATATTCAGTCTGTAGTTAATCTGGATTCTAGCTTGCCCGCTCACTCGCGTCGGCTCAAGCAACTGACCTTTCACAGTGCCAAGGGCCTGCAAGCGGACGCGGTTTTCCTGTTGGGGGATTGTCAGCACGTCACCCGCTCGCCGTATAAAAACCAGGTGTATCGCATGGCCGGCTTGGGTAAGGACGGCGACAACGAGCCCTATGACACCGCGCAAAAGGACGAGGTGCTGCGCTTGGCGTACGTCGGCATCACGCGGGCGGTCAGCCATTGCTATTGGTACGTGGAGAAGCCCGAAGGCCAGGCGGCGAATATGCCCAGGGCCTCGGAGCGGGTGGATGGCAAAAAGGCGTTTTTCGACGATCACCGTCACTGAAGGCCCTGCGGGAGGGAGCATGCCCTCCCGGTGCTGTGAATCGGTTCAGGCCTGCAACGAGAGCGGTGGCACAAAGGATTCCAACTCATCCTCCACTGCCTCGATAATCCGCTCGACATCGGCGGCGTTCATCACCGTGGCGCAGGGGATGCCGGCGATGGCGATCAGGGTTTCGCCGCTGGCGCGGTCGAACAGGCGGGCGACCATGCTGCCCGGCGCATCCATGCTGCCTTCAAAACCCATCGGATGAAAATGCCAGCGCATCAGCTGGCAGGCGTTGGGGAACGTCACTTTGTTCATGTTGCCCACCTTGTTCATTGAGCGCTTCCTTTAGCTCGCGGCAGGGGGCCAGGACCGTCACTGGTCGAGGCGTGTAGGACTTAAAAATAGCATTCGTTCGCAACGCCAATGTGACTTTTTTCGCCCCGTTCGGCGGTTGTTTGCCTTTCCCTTGACATGGATCATGCCCTGTCCAAAAGTTGGCTAAAGGCCATTATTCGGCTGCAGTGCCTGCACATTGAAGGCAGGGCGGAATTTCGGCAATCTCCACGCTTTATCCGCCCCCAGAGCCCTTTATGCCCGACATCGCCCCCGACGCCGACAGCCAGCTCACCCACGCCACGGGCGAACTGGTGCTGCGTCATCACCTTTGCTGGCGTCATCGCGACCTGGACGGAGTAATGGCCTACTACCATCCGGACATCCAATACCACGACTTTTTCCAGAACCGTGTGATCGGTTACGCAGAGCTACGTGAATACCTGCAGGCGAGCATGCCGCGCGCGGCGGACGAGGCGATCGAGCACACCGACCGCATCCGTGCCGACGGCGACACGGCGTTTATCCAGTACCGCATCACGCTGCGTGGTGGTCAGGGGCTGGTGTCCTTCCGCACCAGCGAGGCGATTACCGTGCGTGATGGGCTGATCTGGCGCGTCAATGAATACGCTTCGCTGGTGCATGAGCAACCGGCCCAAGCCCTGCGGCCCACGGTCAGCCGCCTTGGGCTGTCGCCCCAGCAACTGGGGCATATGGCCAACGACTTGCAGCAGTATTTCGACAGCAAGCAACCCTATCTCGACCCGGAACTGGACTTGCAGCGGGTGGCCAAGGAATGCGGTTACAGCCGCAACCAAATTTCCTACCTGCTCAATCAGGTGCTGGGGCAGAGCTTCTACCGCTACGTCAACCAGGCGCGACTCCAGCATTTGCTGGCCGCGCTGAACACCGCCCAGGCGCCGATCAAGGTCGACGAACTGGCCTTTGCCGCGGGCTTCAATTCCCTCTCGGCGTTCTACAGTGCCTTTCGGCAGCACACCGGCCAGTCGCCCAAGGCCTATGTCAAACAAATTTCTCTGCGTGCACGCGCGCAAGACAGCCCCTGACGCCGCCCTCTAGGATCCCGTCTATCGAAACGCGGTAGAGGGAATGGGCATGTCGGTATGGCGCAACATCAGCTTATGGATGGATCAGGTGGACGAGCCGCTGGTGGCGCGGCCATCCCTGACGCATGACCTGGATGTCGACGTGGCCATTATCGGCGCCGGTTATACCGGGTTGTGGACGGCCTATTACCTCAAGCGTCAGGCGCCGCAGCTGAACATCGCAATCATCGAGGCGCAAACCGCCGGCTTCGGCGCATCGGGCCGCAATGGTGGCTGGTTGATGGGCAACCTGTTGGGCGAAGACCGTCTGCTGGCCGGGCTGTCTGCTGAGCAGCGCCGTGCTTCCTTTGATTTGCTGCACGGCATCCCCGACGAGGTGGCCCAGGTACTGGCCCGCGAAGGCATCGACTGCGACTACCGCAAGGGCGGCGCGCTGTATTGCGCTGCACGTTACCCCGAGCAGGAAACCAGCCTGCGCCGCTATCTGGACAAACTCTACGCCCAGGGCCTGACCGAAGCCGACTATCGCTGGCTGAGCCCGCAGCAACTGGCCGCGCAACTTCGCATCGCCAAACCTTATGGCGCGATCTACGCCCCCCATGTGGCGACCATCCAACCGGCCAGGCTAGTGCGCGGCCTGGCGCGGGTGGTCGAAGGCATGGGGGTCACCCTTTATGAAAACAGCCCCGTCACCCATTGGCAGTCCGGCAGCCTGCGCACTGATAAGGCCAGCGTACGCGCCACCTGGGTGGTGCCGGCTGTGGAGGGCTATGCCAACACCTTGCCACCTCTGGGCCGTTACCAACTGCCGGTGCAAAGTTTGATCGTCGCCACCGAGCCGCTGCCGAACAGCACTTGGGATGAGATCGGCCTCAGCCAAGGCCAAGCGTTCGGTGAGAGCAGCCGCCAAGTCACCTACGGCCAGCGCTCGGCCGATAACCGTTTGGTGTTCGGTGCGCGGGGCGGCTACCAGTTCGCCGGGAAGCTGCGCCATGACTTCGATTTGACCGACAGCGAAGTGCAACTGCGTCGCTACCTGTTTGGCGGACTCTTCCCACAGCTCAAGAACGTACGGATTACCCATTCCTGGGGCGGCAACCTGGGCATGTCGCGACATTTCCGACCGCACATGCTGTGTGATCAGCGCGCCGGTATTGCGCTATCCGGCGGCTACGGCGGGGAGGGTGTCGGTGCCACCAACCTGGGCGGGCGCACCTTGGCCGACCTGATTCTGGGCCGTGACACGCCGCTGACTCACCAACCCTGGGTGATCCGCGAGGGTGGTCTGGACGCCCTCAAGGCCTGGGAGCCCGAGCCGTGTCGCTGGCTGGGTTACAACGCGATCATCCGCAGTTTTGTCCATGAAGACCAGGTGTTGGCCAACCCCAACACCGCGCCCTGGCGGCGCAAGCTCGCCACGGGCGTGGCGGGGTTCATGGAAGGTTTTATGCACTAAGTCGTTTCATACACACGGGAGCCCCCATGAGCATCACTCAGTTCAAAGACGCGCTGAATGCGCATTTGCCGGATTCGTCCCCGGTCGCCGTGCCCTTGGGCGAGCCGATCGCGGTGGCGTCCACCTTGAGCGTCGAGCGCAACGACGGCGTCGAGACGGGCATCTGGCAATGCTCCCCTGGCCGCTGGCGGCGCCAGATCCGCGCCCAGGAGTTTTGCCACTTTATACAGGGCCGCTGCACCTTCACCCCCGACAACGGTGAAACCCTGCACATCCAAGCCGGCGATGCACTGATGTTGCCGGCCAACAGCACCGGAATCTGGGACATCCAGGAAACGGTGCGCAAGACCTACGTCTTGATGCTGTAACGCTTTGATCCTTGATCGCCTGCCATAACAACAGCCCTAAAACCGCCAGGAAATCGAACCATGAAAGCCATTGCCCTGTTGCCCTTGATGTGGGTGGCCTGCGTCAGCCAGGCCGCCGAAACGGTGAAAATCTACAACTGGTCGGACTACATCGCGCCGGACACCACCAAAAACTTCCAGAAAGAGACCGGCATCGGTTTTACCTACGACGTCTACGACAGCAACGAAACCCTGGATGGCAAGCTGATGACCGGTAAATCCGGGTATGACGTGGTGTTTCCATCCAACCACTTTATGGCCCGGCAGATCCAGGGCGGTGCGCTGAAAAAACTCGATAAGAGCCAGTTGCCCAACTGGAAAAACCTCAACCCGGTGCTGCTCAAGGCCCTGGAAACCAACGACCCCGGCAATGCCCATGGCTTCCCGTACCTGTGGGGCAGTACCGGTATCGGTTACAACATCGACAAGGTCAAAGCCGTGCTGGGAGACAATGCCCCGGTGGATTCCTGGGACTTGATCTTCAAACCCGAAAACATGGCCAAATTGCAGAAATGCGGCGTGGCGATCCTCGACAACGGCCCGGAACTGCTGCCGGCGGCGCTCAACTACCTGGGCTTGCCGCACCACAGTAAAAAGCCTGAGGACTACAAAAAGGCCGAAGCCCTCCTGATGAAAGTGCGCCCTTACGTGGCCTACTTTCACTCCTCGAAATACACCGCCGACCTGGCCAATGGCGATATCTGCGTGGCCGTCGGTTTCTCCGGCGACATCCTGCAGGCCGAAAGCCGCGCCAAAGAAGCCAAGAACGGGGTGAATATCGGCTACAACATCCCCAAGGAAGGCGCCGCGATCTGGTTCGACATGGTCGCCATGCCCGCCGACGCCCCCAACGAAACGGCCGGCTACGCGTTTATGAACTACCTGCTGCGCCCGGAGGTGATGGCCAGCATCACCAACTACGTGCACTACGCCAACGGCAATCAGGCGGCGGATAGCCTGGTGGACCCGGCCATCAAGGCCGATACCAAGGTTTACCCAAGCCCGGACATGATGGGCAAGTTATTCGCCCTTGAAGCGATGCCGCTGAATATCGACCGTGTTCGTACGCGGGTGTGGAACACCATTCGCACCGGGCGCTGAGCCACTGTGGAGCGGGAAATCCCGCTCACCACAAGTACTCTTCTGCTTATGTCCCGGTATTGGGGGACAAGCGGGTTAATACATTTAAGTAGTGGCGGTTTAATGTTGCCAATGACACCGTGACAATATAATCGCCAGCCTCTTGTGTGACGCTGTTCAAATTGAGCAGCGTTAAGGTTATTTAATATTTAAATAGGAGCGCTGTGTTTTTTGTCGGACGACAACCACCACACCCAATGAATACGGCCTGAGACTTCCAAGTGTTGTTTGCGTTGCACTTATTAAGCCGGCAAATAGATGTAGACGGAAGATTTCAAGTTGTGTCAGTTTTCTTACGCCTTCAAAAGAGGCGAGTGATAGGACGATCTCGCCAGCGGGGTTCCTATCGACCAAAGACTGATGCACTTGCAAACAAGGAAGTACGTTTATGTCAAAAGTAAAAGACAAAGCTATCGTGTCACTGGCGCAAGCCAGCACCGCTTACTCGCAAATCGATAGCTTCAGCCATCTGTATGACCGTGGCGGCAACCTCACGGTCAATGGCAAACCGTCCTACACCGTCGATCAGGCAGCCACCCAGCTGCTGCGCGACGGTGCCGCGTATCGGGACTTCGACGGTAACGGCAAGATCGATCTGACCTACACCTTCCTGACCTCGGCCTCTTCGAGCACCATGAACAAACATGGCATCTCGGGGTTCAGCCAGTTCAACGCGCAGCAGAAAGCACAGGCCGTACTGGCCATGCAATCCTGGGCGGATGTGGCCAATGTCACCTTCACCGAGAAAGCCAGCGGCGGTGATGCCCACATGACCTTCGGCAACTACAGCGGTGGCCAGGACGGCGCGGCGGCCTTCGCCTACCTGCCCGGCACCGGCGCAGGTTACGACGGCACCTCGTGGTACCTGACCAACAGCAGCTACACGCCGAACAAAACCCCGGACCTGAACAACTATGGCCGGCAGACCCTGACCCACGAAATCGGCCACACCCTGGGCCTGGCTCACCCTGGCGACTACAACGCCGGGAATGGCAACCCGACCTACAACGACGCGTCCTATGGACAGGACACGCGTGGCTACAGCGTCATGAGTTACTGGAGCGAAAGCAACACCAACCAGAACTTCAGCAAAGGCGGCGTGGAAGCCTACGCCTCCGGCCCGCTGATCGACGACATCGCCGCGATCCAGAAGCTCTACGGTGCCAACTACAACACCCGTGCCGGCGACACCACCTACGGGTTCAACTCCAACACCGGGCGTGATTTCCTCAGCGCCACCTCCAACGCCGACAAACTGGTGTTCTCGGTGTGGGACGGTGGCGGCAACGACACCCTGGACTTCTCCGGTTTTACCCAGAACCAGAAAATCAACCTCAATGAAACCTCGTTCTCCGACGTGGGCGGCTTGGTGGGCAACGTGTCCATCGCCAAGGGCGTGACCGTGGAAAACGCGTTCGGTGGCGCGGGTAACGACCTGATCATCGGCAATAACGCGGCCAATATCATCAAAGGCGGGGCCGGCAACGACCTGATCTACGGTGGTGGCGGGGCGGATCAGCTATGGGGCGGTGCGGGCAGCGACACCTTTGTGTTCGGTGCCAGTTCCGATTCCAAGCCCGGTGCGGCGGACAAAATCTTTGACTTCACCTCCGGTGCGGACAAGATCGACCTCAGCGGCATCACCAAAGGCGCGGGCCTGACCTTCGTCAATGCGTTCACCGGGCATGCCGGCGACGCCGTGTTGAGCTACGCCTCAGGCACCAACCTGGGTACTCTGGCGGTCGACTTCTCCGGGCACGGCGTGGCGGATTTCCTCGTCACCACCGTTGGCCAGGCAGCGGTCAGCGACATCGTGGCGTGATGCACGGGCGCGGCGTTCCGGCGCCGCGCCTCCAGGATGGAGCATAAAGATGCAGCGTTTTTCCCTATTTTTAGTCGCCTGCGTGGTGCAGGCGACGTGCGTATCGGCAGGAGCCCACGCCATGGCGAGCAGTCTTGTTTTACCTTCCAGCGCCCAGCTGGCCGGGCATTGGCAGATGCAGCAACAGGATCAGGTATGCGCCCTGGACTTGATCGAACAGGCCAACGCCTTGAGCGGCGATGTTGACTGTGTGGCGCAATGGTTGGGCGATAAGCCCTTGAGCTGGTCGCCGACCCCGGACGGGATCTGGCTGATGAACGCCGAAGGCACGGGCATCACTCACCTGAACCGGCAGAAAGAAGGCGAGTATCAGGCTAAGACAGCAACCGGCGCGGTAGTGAGACTGCACCGTAAAACTTAGTTGCAGTTATAACGCTATAACCCGTACTTATTAGTTGGCCGCTCCTTATATAAGGGGTTGGGGCAACTATTGCGTGTCGTTTGGTTCAAGGAAGAGCAGAAGATATGGCAAAGCCCCATGCCGTCGCGCCGTTATTCAAAGCGCTGGGTGAATACAAGAGCATTCTGATCAGCATCGGCTGTTTTACCGCGTTGATTAATCTGCTGATGCTGGTGCCGTCGATTTATATGCTTCAAGTGTATGACCGGGTGCTGTCCTCCCAGAATGAAACCACTCTGGTGATGTTGACGCTGATGGTCGTCGGCTTCTTCGCGTTTATTGGCACCCTGGAAGTCATCCGCAGTTTTATCGTGATCCGCATCGGCAGCCAGTTAGAGCGGCGTTTCAACTTACGCGTGTATAAAGCTGCGTTCGAACGCAACTTGCAACGTGGCCAGGGGCATGCCGGGCAATCCCTGGGGGATTTGACCCATATCCGCCAGTTCATCACCGGGCCGGCGCTGTTCGCGTTTTTCGATGCACCGTGGTTTCCCATCTACTTGTTTGTGATTTTCCTGTTCAACGTGTGGCTGGGCGTGCTGGCCAGTGCCGGCGCGTTGCTGCTGATCGGCCTGGCGTGCCTGAACGAATACCTGACCAAAAAACCTTTGGGTGAGGCCAGCGGTTACTCGCAGCAGTCGACCCAACTGGCGACCAGCCATTTGCACAACGCCGAAACCATCCAGGCCATGGGCATGCTCGGCGCGCTACGCCAACGCTGGTTTGCTGTGCACTCGCAATTCCTGGGCCTGCAAAACAGCGCCAGCGACACCGGTTCGGTAATCACCTCCCTGAGTAAATCCCTGCGTCTGTGCCTGCAATCCTTGGTGCTGGGCTTGGGGGCGTTACTGGTAATCCGTGGCGACATGACCGCCGGCATGATGATTGCCGGTTCCATCCTCATGGGCCGGGTGCTCAGCCCCATCGACCAGTTGATTGCGGTATGGAAGCAATGGAGTTCGGCCAAGCTGGCGTATCAGCGCCTGGACGCATTGCTGCGCGAATTCCCCCCTGAGGTCGAGCAGATGGCCTTGCCGGCGCCCAAGGGCCAGGTGAGTTTCGAGCAGGTCAGCGCCGGCCCGCCGGGTCAGCGCAATGCAATCTTGCATCACGTCAGTTTCACCCTCGGTGCCGGCGAAGTGCTGGGGGTGCTGGGTGCTTCGGGTTCCGGCAAATCGACCCTGGCCCGCGTGCTGGTGGGCGTGTGGCCGACCCTGGCCGGCACGGTGCGCCTGGACGGTGCGGATATCCACCGCTGGGACCGCGACGACCTCGGCCCGCATATCGGCTACTTACCCCAGGATATCGAGCTGTTCAGCGGCAGCATTGCCGACAACATCGCGCGCTTTCGCGAGGCCGACCCCGAACAAGTGGTGCACGCCGCGCAGCAAGCCGGTGTGCATGAGTTGATCCTGCGCTTGCCCCAGGGCTACGACACGATACTGGGAGACAACGGCGGCGGCCTGTCCGGTGGGCAAAAGCAACGTGTGGCCCTGGCCCGTGCCTTGTACGGCGCACCGCGCTTGATCGTGCTGGACGAGCCCAACTCCAACCTCGACACCGTCGGCGAAGCGGCACTGGCCAGTGCCATCGTGCAGATGAAGGCCCAGGGCAGCAGCGTGGTGCTGGTCACCCATCGCTCATCGGTGCTGGCCCAGGCCGACAAATTGCTGGTGCTTAACGAAGGGCGCTTGCAAGCCTTTGGGCCGAGCCAGGACGTGCTGCGCGCATTGTCCGGCCAACAGGAAGCGCCGAAGGAAAAACCCGGCGTGAGTTTCAGTCGTCAGTACCAGGCCGGAAGGAATCCAGGCGCATGAGCAGTATCACTCTTGAACAACGCGACGCCGGTTTCTTTGTGCGTATGGGCTGGCTGCTGACGGTGGTCGGCGCGGGCGGTTTCTTCCTGTGGGCCAGCCTGGCGCCGCTGGATCAGGGCATTCCGGTGCAGGGTACGGTAGTGGTGTCCGGCAAGCGCAAAGCCGTGCAAACCCTCAGCCCTGGTGTGGTCAGCCGCATCCTGGTGCGCGAAGGCGAGGTGGTCAAACAAGGCCAGCCGCTGTTCCGCCTCGACCAAACCCAAAGCCAGGCCGATGTGCACTCGCTGCAAGCCCAATACCGCATGGCCTGGGCCAGTGTGGCGCGTTGGCAGAGCGAGCGGGATAACCAGAGCAGCGTGGCATTCCCCGCCGAACTGAGCGCCAACCCCGACCCGGCCCTGGCGCTGGTGCTGGAAGGTCAGCGCCAACTGTTCAGCAGCCGTCGCGAAGCGTTTGCCCGCGAACAAGCCGGCATCCGCGCCAATATCGACGGTGCCGTGGCGCAACTGGGTGGCATGCGCCGCGCGCGCAGCGACCTGACCGCCCAGGCTCAGTCCCTGCGCGAACAACTGAGCAACCTGCAACCCCTGGCCGACAACGGCTACATCCCGCGCAACCGCTTGATGGAGTACCAGCGTCAGCTGTCCCAAGTGCAACAGGATCTGGCGCAGAACAGCGGCGAAAGCGGCCGGGTGGAGCAGGGCATTGTCGAGTCGCGCCTCAAGCTGCAACAGCACCGCGAGGAATATCAGAAGGAAGTGCGTAGCCAACTGGCCGATGCGCAGTTGCGCAGCCTCACCCTGGAACAGCAACTGGCCTCCGCCGGTTTCGACCTGCAACACAGCGAAATAACCGCGCCGGCCGATGGCATCGCGGTCAACCTGGGCGTGCATACCGAAGGCGCCGTGGTGCGCGCCGGCGAAACCCTGCTGGAAATCGTGCCCCAGGGCACGCGCCTGGAAGTGGAAGGGCATCTGCCGGTGCACCTGGTGGATAAGGTCGGCACCCATTTACCGGTCGATATTCTGTTCACCGCCTTCAATCAGAGCCGTACACCCCGGGTGCCGGGGGAGGTCAGCCTGGTCTCCGCCGACCAGATGCTCGATGAAAAAACCGGCGCACCTTATTACGTGCTGCGCACGCGTGTGAGCGACGCGGCGCTGGAAAAACTCCACGGTCTGGTGATCAAACCGGGCATGCCCGCGGAGATGTTTGTGCGCACCGGCGAGCGCTCATTGCTCAATTACCTGTTCAAGCCCTTGCTGGATCGTGCCGGCTCGGCGTTGACCGAGGAATGAGCATGAGAACCCTGTTCTTCGCCTTGCTGCTCACCTGCGCCAACGCCCAGGCGGCCATGGGCCCGTTCGATGTGTACGAGCAGGCCCTGCGCAACGACCCGGTGTTCCTCGGCGCCATCAAGGAGCGCGACGCCGGCCTGGAAAACCGCACCATTGGCCGCGCCGGGCTGCTGCCACGGCTGTCCTACAACTACAACAAGGGGCGCAACAACTCCCAGGCCACCTTGCCTGACGGCCGTGGCGGCAATTATCACGACGACCGCAACTACAACAGCTACGGCTCCACTTTTAGCCTGCAACAGCCGTTGTTCGACTACGAGGCTTACGCCAACTACCGCAAAGGCGTGGCTCAGGCGCTGTTCGCCGATGAAAGCTTTCGCGACAAGAGCCAGGCCTTGCTGGTGCGGGTGCTGACCTATTACACCCAGGCGCTGTTCGCCCAGGACCAGATCGACATCGCGCGGGCCAAGAAAAAAGCCTTTGAGCAGCAATTCCAGCAGAACCGGCACCTGTTCCAGCAAGGCGAGGGCACCCGCACCGATATCCTGGAAGCCGAATCGCGCTATGAGCTGGCTACCGCCGAGGAGATCCAGGCCCTGGATGAGCAGGACGCCTCACTGCGCGAACTGGGCGCGTTGATCGGCGTGCCGAGCGTCGACATCCATGACCTGGCGCCGCTGAATCAAGGGTTCACCGCCTTCACCCTGACCCCGGCCAATTACGACACCTGGCATGAGCTGGCGATCAGCAATAACCCGGTGTTGGCGTCCCAGCGCCAGGCCCTGGAAGTGGCGCGTTACGAAGTGGAGCGCAACCGCGCCGGGCACTTGCCCAAGATCACGGCCTATGCCAGTTCGCGCCAGCAAGAGTCCGACAGCGGCAACACCTACAACCAGCGCTACGACACCAACACCATCGGCGTGGAAGTCAGCGTGCCGCTGTATGCCGGCGGCGGCGTGTCGGCGTCCACGCGCCAGGCCAGCCGCGCCATGGAACAGGCCGAATACGAGCTGGAAGGCAAGACCCGCGAAACCCTGATCGAACTGCGGCGCCAGTTCAGCGCGTGCCTGTCAGGGGTGAGCAAGCTGCGCGCCTACCAGAAGGCCCTGGCGTCGGCCGAAGCCCTGGTGGTGTCGACCCAGCAAAGCATCCTCGGTGGCGAGCGGGTCAACCTCGACGCGCTGAACGCCGAGCAGCAGCTCTACAGCACCCGCCGCGACCTGGCCCAGGCGCGCTACGACTACCTCATGGCCTGGACCAAATTGCATTACTACGCGGGCAACTTGCGTGATACCGACCTGGCCAAAGTCGACGAGGCCTTCGGCCCGGTGAACCCACGCCCATAACAATAAGGACACCGTTTGATGAGCTCTGACTCCTTGCGTTTCAAACCCTTCACCGCCGGTTCGCTGTTGCTATTGTCCATGACGGCCCAGGCGCAGTACCTGGAGGCCGGCCAGCCCGGTAACCCGGCCAGTTGGCGCTCGGCCGAGTACCTGAGCGACTGGGGCCTGGACCGCCTGCACGCCAACGAAGCCTACGCCGCCGGTATCGATGGCACAGGGGTCCGGATCGGCGCGCTGGACTCGGGCTTCGATGCCAACCACCCGGAAGCTGACAAAGCCCGATTCCATCCGGTCACCGCCACCGGCACTTACGTGGATGGCACTCCGTTTAACACCACTGGCGCGCTGAACCCCAACAACGACTCCCATGGCACCCACGTCACTGGCACTCTGGGCGCGGCGCGCGATGGCGTGGGCATGCACGGTGTGGCCTACAACGCCCAGATTTATGTGGGCAACACCAACGCCAACGACAGTTTCCTGTTCGGCCCGACCCCTGACCCCAAGTACTTCAAGGCGGTGTACAGCGCTCTGGTGGATTCCGGCGTGCGCGCGATCAACAACAGCTGGGGCAGCCAGCCCAAGGATGTCAGCTACCAGACCCTCGGCGACCTTCACGCCGCCTACGCCCAGCACTACAACCGCAGCACTTGGCTGGATGCAGCCGCAGACGTAGCCAAGGCCGGCGTGATCAATGTGTTCAGCGCCGGCAACAGTGGTTATGCGAACGCCAGCGTGCGCTCGGCGCTGCCGTATTTTCAGCCGGAGTTGGAGGGGCATTGGTTGGCCGTCTCGGGGCTGGATAAAGCCAATAACCAGAAATACAACAAGTGCGGAATCGCCAAGTACTGGTGTATTTCCACGCCGGGTGCGCTGATCAACAGCACCATTCCCGACGGTGGCTACGGGGTCAAATCCGGTACATCGATGTCGGCGCCCCATGCCACCGGCGCCCTGGCGCTGGTGATGCAACGCTACCCCTACATGACCAATGAACAGGCGTTGCAGGTGCTATTGACCACCGCCACCCAGCTCGACGGCTCGATCACCCAGGCGCCCAACACCACGGTTGGCTGGGGCGTCCCCGACCTCGGCCGGGCGATGCACGGGCCGGGGCAATTGCTGGGGGCGATGAACGTCAACCTGGCGGCCGGGCAGGCCGATGTGTGGAGCAATGACATCAGCGACCAGGCGCTGCTCCAGCGCCAGGCCGAGGACCGCGCCGAACACGCCGCCTGGCAGCAGACCCTGATCGATAAAGGCTGGCAGAACGGCGTCAGCGCCAATGCCAGCCAGCAGGACCAGACCGACTATGGGGTCGGCAACGCCCGCGACCAGGCTGCCGCGACGCGTGTCTATGAAGGCAGCCTGATCAAATCCGGCGCCGGCAGCCTGGTGCTCAACGGCGACAGCACCTATCGCGGCGCGACCACCGTCAACGGCGGCCTGCTGGCGGTAAACGGCACATTGACCTCGGCCGTGAGCGTCAACGACAGCGGTACCCTTGGCGGCTCGGGGCGTATTGGCGCGCTGACGGTTAATCGCGGAGGCCGGGTGGCGCCGGGCAACTCCGTGGGGACCCTGCAAGTGGCCGGTGATGTGACGCTGGGCGCAGGCTCCACCTATGCCGTGGAGCTGACCCCCAGCAGCAGCGACCGCATCGTGGCGGGCGGCAAGGCGCTGCTCGACGGCGGCACGCTGACCCTGGCCCTGGAAAATAGTCCGACCTTGCTCAGCGGCGCACAGGCGCAGAGTCTGGTCGGTCGCCAGTACAGCATCCTCCAGGCCGCTGGCGGTATTGAAGGCCAGTTCGGTCAGGTGCTGCCCAACTACCTGTTCCTCGGTGGCAGCCTCGATTACGCCGCCGGCGGTGTGCAGTTGCAAGTGGTGCGCAACGACGCCCGTTTCGCCAGCGTCGGCGCCACGCGTAACCAACGCAACGTGGCCACCGCCGCCGAGCAACTGGGCGCGGGTAACCCGGTGTACGAAAGCATGGTGCGCAGCGAGTCTCTGGCCGCCGCGCAACAGGGGCTACAGCAGTTGTCGGGGGAGATCTACCCGGGGATCGGCGCGATGCTGATCAACGACAGCCTGCAATTGCGCGATGCGGTGGGCGAACGGCTGCGCCATGTACCCACCAGCGGCGAGCGCAACCTGTGGCTGAAGGCGCTGGGTGCCTGGGGCAAGACCGATGCGCGCAGCGAAACGGCGGGTGCCACTACCTCCCTTGGTGGCGTGCTGGCCGGTGTGGACGGCGCACTGGACGAGCAGACCCGTGTCGGCTTGGTCGCCGGCTACAGCGACAGTTCCCTGAGCCTGGGTAGCGGCACGCACTCATCGGCTTCCATCGACAGCTACCACGTTGGCGCCTATATCGGGCGGGAGTGGGGCAACTGGCGCATGACCGGCGGCGCTGCCTACAGCTGGCATCGCGGCGATGTGAAGCGCGACCTGCAATACGGCGACGTCAGCGGCAAACAGAAAGCCAAGCTGGAGGCGCGCACGGCCCAGCTGTTCACCGAAGCGGCGTATCGCATTCAACTGCAACCGCTGGCGCTGGAACCGTTCGCCAACCTGGCCTATGTGCACCTGGACAGCGATGGCTGGCACGAAAAAGGCGACGCCGCCGCCCTGCACCGCGGCAGCGACCGTCGCGACGCGGTACTCAGCACCCTGGGCGCACGCGTGTTGAAAACCGTCGCGCTCAATGACCACCAGCAGTTGGAACTCTCCGGTTCGCTGGGCTGGCAGCACAGCCTTACCGCCGTCGAATCCGAAGAGCACCTGGGGTTTGTCGCCGGCGGGCCTTCGTTCGCCGTGCGCAGTTCGCCGCTGTTGCGCGATGCCGCACTGGTAGGTGTGCAGGCCAGCCTGGCGCTGAGTGCATCGACGCGGGTCAACCTGGATTACCACGGCCAACTGGCTGGGCGTGAAAACACCCAAGGCGTGGGCCTGAGTTTGAACTGGCAGTTCTGAAGCGATCTACACACCTGCAATAAGAAAACTAAGGAAGGTCACCGTGAATATACGCAAATCAGGGGTCATCACCGCCGTACTGGCCAGCCTGGGGACGGCCCAGGCCGCGCCTTATGTGGAAACCGGCAAGCTGGGCGACGCGGCGAGTTGGCGCAGCAACGAATTCAAGGCCGACTGGGGCCTGGGCGCCGTCAACGCCGACAGCGCTTATGCCGCCGGCTACACCGGCAAGGGCGTCAAACTGGGGATCTTCGACCAGCCGGTGTACGCCCAGCACCCGGAGTTCGCCAGCCCCGGCAAGGTGGTGACGATTGTCACCGAGGGCATTCGTCAATACACCGACCCGTATATCCCGGTCAAAGCCGGCGACGCGTTTCGCTATGACGGCACACCGTCCCTGGGCTCCAACGGCAAACTGGGCAACCACGGCACCCACGTCGGCGGTATTGCCGCCGGCAACCGCGATGGCGGGCCGATGCACGGCGTGGCGTTCAATGCGCAAATCATCAGTGCCGAGAACGGCGATCCTGGGCCGGAAGACGGGATCATCCTGGGCAACGACGGCGCGGTCTACAAAGCCGGCTGGGACGCTCTGGTGGCCAGCGGCGCGCGCATTATCAACAACAGTTGGGGTATCGGAATCGGTGACCAATACGCCCAGGGAGGCCGCGACCCGGCGTACCCGAATTTCACCGTCAACGAAGCCCAGGCGCAGTTCGACAATATCCGGCCGATCCTCGGCACCCTGGGCGGCGGTGCCTATGACGGTGCGATCAATGCCGCGCGCAGCGGGGTGCTGACCATCTTCGCCGCCGGCAACGATTACAACCGCAACAACCCGGACGCGATCTCGGGCCTGGCGTACTTTGTGCCGGACATCGCGCCGAACTGGCTGTCCGTGGCCGCATTGCAGCAAAACCCGGATACCAGCAGCGCCAATCCGTACGTGATCAGCACCTTCTCGTCGCGCTGCGGTTACGCGGCGAGTTTTTGCGTGTCGGCACCGGGCACCAAGATCTACAGCTCGGTGATCAACGGCACCAGCCTGGACAACCTCACCACCGACTACGCCAACTTCAACGGCACGTCCATGGCTGCGCCTCATGTGGCCGGTAGCGCGGCGGTGTTGATGGAACGCTTCCCGTATATGAATGGCGAGCAGATCTCCACGCTGCTGAAAACCACCGCCACAGATCTGGGCGCGCCGGGCATCGACTCGTTGTATGGCTGGGGCATGATCAACCTGGGCAAGGCGGTCAACGGCCCGGGGATGTTCGTTACCGCAGAGGATATTCCTGCCGAATTCCGTATCGACGGCGCGTATGGCAGCGGCCAGTTCGTTGCGGACTTGCCGGGCATCGGCGCGGTAGTAGATGCCGGCAAACCGACCCAGCGCGTCTGCAACGACGTGCACTGTGGGCTGGATGTATGGAGCAATAACATCAGCGGGCATGGCGGCCTGACCAAACAGGGCATCGGCGCCTTGGTGCTCACCGGCACCAACACCTACAGCGGCCCGACCCTGGTGAACCAGGGGCTGCTGGCGATCAACGGTTCGGTGACATCGGCTGTGACCGTCGGGCAGAGCGGTGTGCTGGGCGGCTCCGGTCGCGTCGGCTCGCTGCTGGCAACCCGCGGCGGCACGGTGGCGCCGGGTAACTCCATCGGTACGCTGAATGTGGCCGGTGACGTAACCTTCGAGCCCGGCTCGACCTATGCGGTGGAACTGTCTCCTACCAGCAGTGATCGCATCGTGGCCGGTGGTACCGCCACCCTCAACGGCGGCACTGTGACCCTGGCTCTGGAAAACAGCCCGACTCTGCTCAGCGGCGCCCAGGCGCAGAGCCTGATCGGTCGCCAATACAACATCCTGCAAGCCGCTGGGGGTATCAACGGCAGCTTTGGCGCGGTTCTGCCGGATTATCTGTTTATCGGCGGCACCCTGGACTACGCCGCCTCGGGCGTTCAACTGGATGTAGTGCGCAATGCCAACAGCTTCGCCAGTGCCGCGGTTACCGATAACCAACGCGCCGTTGCGGCTGCCGCTGAGCAATTAGGGGCGGGCAATGCGGTGTATGAGAGCCTGCTGACCGCGCCGAATGCCGCTTCGGCGCAGGATGCGTTCCAGCAATTGTCCGGTGAAATCTACCCGGCGCTGCAGACGGCACTGCTCAATGACAGCCGCTACCTGCGCGAAGCCGTGGGCGAGCGCTTGCAGAACGGCGAGATGGGCGCCACCAGCCAGACTGTCGACAGCCGTGGCAACGTGTGGGTCAAGGCACTGGGCGCGTGGGGCAAGACCGACAGCCGCAGCGACACCGCAGGCTATACCACCTCCATCGGCGGCATGCTCGCCGGGGTCGACGGCGCGCTGGATGACGACACCCGCCTGGGTTTGGTCGCCGGTTACAGCGACACCTCGCTGAATATGGGCAGTGGCACCCACTCGCGGGCAGCGGTGGACAGCTACCACTTCGGTGCGTACGCCGGGCATGAGATCGGCGCCTGGCGCCTGAGCGGCGGCGCTACCTACAGCTGGCATCGCGCCGATGTGAAACGCGACCTGCAATACGGTGAAGTGGCTGGCAAGCAGAAAGCCAAAGTCGATGCGCGCAGCACCCAGGTGTTCGGCGAAGCGGCGTACCGCGTCAACCTGCAACCGCTGGCGCTAGAGCCGTTTGCCAACTTGGCCTATGTGCATCTGGACACCGATGGCGTCAACGAAAAAGGCGACGCCGCCGCACTGAAAACCCGTGACGACCGCCGCGACCTGGTGCTCAGCACCCTCGGTATGCGCGCTCTGAAAACCTTCAACGTCAATGACCACCAGACACTTGAGGTGTCCGGCACCTTGGGCTGGCAGCACAACCTGAGCAGCGTGGACGCCGAACAGCACCTGGCATTTGCCTCGGGCGGTCCGTCGTTCGCCGTGGAAAGTGCGCCGATGGCCCGTGATGCGGCCTTGGTGGGCGCTCGCATAAGCCTGGCGTTGAGCAAGGACGCGCGGGTGAATTTTGACTACAACGGCCTGTTGGCGAGCAAAGACAAGGTGCATGGCGTGGGCTTGAGCCTCGACTGGGCATTCTGAGCCGAGAGCGGGTTTGCTGTGGCAAGCCCGCTCACTACCAGGGCAAGCGTTTAGAGGGTGATGGACGTTCTCGATAAATTTAACAACAAGAGAGGCAATATCATGGGCGTGTTTGACTATAAAAACCTTGGGGCCGAGGGCTCCAAAGCGTTGTTTGCCGATGCCATGGCGATCACGTTGTATACCTACCACAACCTGGATAACGGCTTTGCCGTGGGCTACCAGCACAATGGCCTGGGCGTCGGCTTGCCGGCTACTCTGGTCGGCGCATTGCTCGGCAGTACGGACTCCCAGGGTGTGATCCCAGGCATTCCCTGGAACCCGGATTCGGAGAAGGCCGCGCTCGAAGCGGTGCAGAAGGCCGGCTGGACGCCCATCAGCGCCAGCACCCTCGGGTATACCGGCAAGGTCGACGCCCGGGGCACGTTCTTCGGCGAAAAGGCCGGCTATACCACGGCCCAGGTCGAGGTGCTGGGCAAGTACGATGACGCGGGCCAGTTGCAGGAAATCGGCATCGGTTTTCGCGGCACGTCTGGCCCAAGGGAGACGCTGATCACCGACTCCATCGGCGATCTGGTCAGCGACCTGCTTGCGGCGCTGGGTCCCAAGGATTACGCGAAGAACTACGCCGGCGAAGCATTCGGCGGCTTGCTCAAGAACGTCGCCGAGTATGCGGCGGCCCACGGTCTGAGCGGCCAGGATGTGCTGGTCAGCGGCCATAGCCTTGGCGGCCTGGCGGTCAACAGCATGGCCGATTTGAGCGAGGCCAAGTGGTCCGGGTTCTATAAGGACGCCAACTACTTGGCCTACGCCTCACCGACCCAGAGTGCCAGCGACAAGGTGCTTAATATCGGCTACGAAAACGACCCGGTGTTCCGCGCTTTGGACGGCTCATCCGCCAACCTGTCGACGCTCGGTATTCACGACAAACCCCACGAGTCCACCACTGACAACATTGTCAGCTTCAACGATCACTACGCCTCGACCCTGTGGAATGTGCTGCCGTTTTCCATCGCCAATCTGCCGACCTGGATCTCGCACTTGCCGACCGGCTACGGCGACGGCATGGGGCGCATTCTGGAGTCCGGGTTCTATGAACAGATGAACCGGGACTCGACGATTATCGTGGCCAATCTATCCGACCCGGCACGGGCCACCACTTGGGTGCAGGACCTGAACCGCAACGCCGAACCGCACACAGGCGACACTTTTATCATTGGCAGCGATGGCGATGATCTGATCCAGGGCGGCAAGGGCGCGGACTTTATCGAAGGCGGCAAGGGCAATGACACGATCCGCGACAGCAGCGGGCATAACACCTTTTTGTTCAGCGGCCAGTTTGGGCAGGATCGAATTATCGGTTATCAGCCGACGGATAAACTCGTGTTCGAGGGTGTGGCGGGCAGCGGGGATTACCGTGATCACGCCAAGGTGGTGGGTGGGGATACGGTGATCAGTTTCGGGGCGGATTCGGTGACGTTGGTGGGCGTTAGCGGGGTGTTGGGGGAGGGGGTTGTGATCGGCTGAAGGGGCAGGGAGGGGGCTGGTTGGGTGTTACCGGGGGCTAGCCCCCTCCCACCTTGGTCCCCCTTCCACAGTGTGCTTTCCTTCAGACTGGCGCTTTTGCGCGTTGGGATCAGTCTTCTTTGCGGACGGTGGCCACGTCATCGGCTTTGACGCGGATGCGCTTGCCGGCGATATCGGTGAATTCGTAGAACCCGTCTGCGGTTTTGGTTTTAGGTGAGTCTTTGGTCAGGTATTGCGTGCCGTTTTGCAGCGTGACGACGGTTTGCGTGGCGCAACCGGCCAGTGCCAGAAAAGTGAGCGCAACCAGTGGCAGACCCAGATTCTTCATGTTCATAACCCTTACCTTTAACCTTGAAAAGTCCCGCGCCAGACGCAGCGGGGTATAAATGTTACGCCATCGGCTTCCCCATCAGATCACTTTTATACAAAAAGTTGCGTGCGCCATTTATCTATTACCGATTGCAACACAGCCACGGCAACGGCACTCTGTATGCATAACCAGTATTTGATCACCGCGCGCCATGGCCAACCCCCTCGACGATCCGCTCTACTACCTGCATAACTTCCGCCAGGTCCTGCGTTGGCTGGGGCAGCGCTATGCCGATTTGCTCGATACTGACGAACAGCATTTCATTCAGCAATTCGACAGGTTGCCGCAGCCTTCCCAGGCTCTGTTGGTGCGTATGGTGATGCGCAAAGGCGTGCACTTTCGTGCGGGCAAACTCAACTATGTCGAGATAGGTTGCCCCCATGCGGCCGCCGCGCCGTTATTGGCGCTGGGCTGGGTGGACGGCCACTGTCTGCTGGCCATTGAGGAGCTGTTCGCGCTGTTGCAAAAAAGTGAATTGCTCAGTGCGTTCAAACCCTGGATCGAACAACCCAAAGGCAAGAAAGCCGACTGGCTGGAAGGGTTGGCTGCGCGATTCAACGAGCCGCGCAGTTTTGCGCAGTGGTGCCCGGACCTGGTCGACACGCTCTACAGCCTCACGGTGATGGAATTGTGCGACCGCCTGCGCCTGATGTTCTTTGGCAATTTGCATCAGGACTGGTCCGAATTCGTATTGGCGGACCTGGGCATCTACACCTATGAAAAAGTCGAGTTCTGCGCCGAGTCCCGTGGCCTGCGCAGCCGTGACGACGTGCACGGCTATCTGTTTCTGCACCAGTGTCAGCACGCCTTTGAAAGCGGCGAGGCCGTGGACGAGGTCCTGGCTCGGATCGCCAGCCTGCGTACCGACAACCCGTGGCTGGAAAAGCGTCGGGCCAAACTGTTGTTCCAGGTGGGCCAATCCTGTGAACGCAGCGCCGAATTGGGGTTGGCGCAGCAGATCTACCGCGCCTGCACCTACCCCGGTGCCCGCGCGCGCTTGATCCGCGTACTGGAACGCCAGGAGGATTACGTCCAAGCCTTGGCCCTGGCCAGCGCCGCGCAGCAGGCACCGGAAAGCGCCGCCGAACAGCAGCACTTGCTGCGTGTGGTGCCGCGCCTGCGGCGCAAACTGGGTGAACCGGCGCTGCCCAAACCCAAGCCGCGTCCGGTCACGCGCCTGGACCTGGACCTGGCGTTGCCCGAGCCGCAGATGTCCGTTGAATACTGCGTACAGGCCCATCTCAGCGCGCCGGACGCGCCGGTGCATTACGTGGAAAACGGCCTGATCAATTCGCTGTTCGGCCTGCTGTGCTGGGAGGTGATTTTCGCGCCGTTGCCCGGTGCGTTTTTCCACCCGTTCCAGCGTGGCCCGGTGGACCTGCACAGTGAAGACTTCCACCAACGCCGCGCACCGCTGTTCGCCGCCTGTTTCGAGCAACTGCAGGACGAGCGCTACAAAACCACCATTCGCCAGCGTTACCGCGATAAATGGGGCATCCAGTCGCCGTTCGTGTTCTGGAACCTGCTCAGCGAAGAGCTGCTGGAGCAAGCCCTCGCATGCCTGCCCGCCGCCCACCTGCGCTACTGGTTCGAGCGCTTGCTGTTGGACATCCGCGCCAATCGCTCCGGCATGCCGGACCTGATCCAGTTCTGGCCGGCGCAAAAAACCTACCGCATGATCGAGGTCAAAGGCCCCGGCGACCGCCTGCAAGACAACCAACTGCGCTGGCTGGAGTTCTGTGGCGAATACCAGATGCCGGTCACGGTCTGCTACGTGCGCTGGGCGGAGCAACCGGCTTGAGTTACAGCGTGGCGGTACGTGCCTTGTGTGAGTTCACCGCCAAGGTCGGTGACCTGGACCTGCGTTTCACCCCGTCGCCCAGCGCCCAGGAAGGGATCGTCGGCCACCGCACCGTGGCGTCGCGCCGCAGCCCGCATTATCAAAACGAAGTGGCCCTGGAAGGCGAGTACCAGCAGCTCAAGGTGCGGGGCAGGGCGGACGGCTACGACCCGGACAGCCAGCGCCTGGAAGAGGTCAAAACCTACCGCGGCGACCTCGACGCCCAACCCGCCAACCACCGCCAACTGCACTGGGCTCAAGTCAAGGTGTATGGCTGGCTGATGTGCCAGAAACTGGGGCTGACAGAGATCGATCTGGCGCTGGTCTACTTCGATATCGTTGGCGAGGGCGAAACCCTGCTCAGTCAGCGCTTCCAGGCCCACGCCCTGGAAGCGTTCTTCAACCAGCAATGTGCGCTGTTTCTGGATTGGGCCCGGCGGGAGATGGATCACCGAGAGGCGCGCGACCGCGCGGCGCAGAACCTTGGCTTCCCCCATGCCGACTTTCGCCCCGGCCAGCGGGTTCTGGCCGAGTCGGTGTACAAAGCGGTCAGCACCGGCCGGTGCCTGATGGCCCAGGCGCCCACCGGCATTGGCAAGACCATCGGCACGATTTTTCCGCTGCTCAAGGCGTTGGCGCCGCAGCAGTTGGACAAGGTGTTCTTTCTCACGGCCAAAACCCCTGGGCGCAAGCTTGCTCTGGATGCCGCCCAGGTGCTGTTCACCCGCAACCCGGACTTGCATGTGCGTGTGCTGGAACTGGTGGCACGGGACAAAGCCTGCGAGCACTTGGACAAAGCCTGTCACGGCGAATCCTGCCCCTTGGCCAAAGGTTTTTACGACCGCTTGCCCGCCGCACGTAGCGCTGCGGCCAAGCTAAGGCTGCTCGACCAGCGCAATCTGCGTGAGGTCGCCCTGGCCCACAACGTTTGCCCGTATTACCTGAGCCAGGAAATGGCGCGCTGGGCTGACCTGGTCGTAGCCGACTACAACTATTATTTCGACTTCGGCGCCATGCTGTTCGGCCTCGCCCAGCTCAACCAATGGCGCGCCGCGGTACTGGTGGACGAAGCTCATAACCTGGTGGAGCGCGCGCGCGGGATGTACAGCGCCAGCCTTGATCAGTACCGCCTCAAGACGTTGCGCGACGAGGCGCCCGAGGCCCTGAAAAAGCCTTTGCAGCGCCTCAATCGCGAGTGGAACGCGCTGCACAAGGCGCAAGTGGCGCCGTACCAGGCTTATGACGCCAGGCCCGATAAAATGCTCAGTGCCTTGAGCCTGTGCGCGAGTGCCATGGGCGATTACTTCAACGATCACCCCGAAGCCCTGGCCGGCGACCTGCAAGCTTTTTACTTTGACGCGCTGCAATTTGCCAAAGTGGCCGAGTTGTTCAACGAACACTTCATCTTCGACATCACTAAACGCTCCTTGGGCGGCAAACGCAGCAGCTCGACCCTGTGCCTGCGCAATGTGGTGCCCGCCGAGTTCATCCGCCCACGACTGACCGCTGCCCGCAGCAGCGTGTTGTTTTCCGCCACGTTAAGCCCGCGCCATTACTACGCCGACTTGCTGGGCTTGCCTGCGGACACGGCGTGGGTGGACGTGGCGTCGCCGTTCAAGGCCGAGCAATTGCGGGTGCGCATTGTCGATGAGATCTCGACCCGATTCGTGCATCGCGAGGCGTCGGTGGGCCCCATCGTTGAGCTGATCGCCCAGCAATACGCGCAGCAACCCGGTAACTACCTGGCGTTTTTTTCCAGCTTCGATTACCTCCAACAAGTGGCGCAGCGCCTGGCCGAACAGCACCCGCACATCCCGCTGTGGCAGCAGTCACGGGGCATGGCCGAGGCTGAGCGCCAGGGCTTTCTCGACCAGTTCACCGAACATAGCCAAGGGGTGGGGTTCGCCGTGCTCGGCGGCGCGTTTGGCGAGGGTATCGACTTGCCCGGCGCGCGCTTGATCGGCGCATTTATCGCCACCCTGGGCCTGCCGCAGCTGAACCCGGTCAATGAACAGATGAAGCGGCGCATGGCCGCGATTTTCGGTTCAGGCTACGACTACACCTATCTGTATCCAGGCCTGCAAAAAGTCGTGCAGGCAGCCGGCAGGGTTATCCGCAGCCAGCAGGACCAAGGCGTGGTGATGTTGATCGACGATCGTTTCGGTGAGGCGCGGGTACGGCCGTTGTTGCCGAGCTGGTGGGCAACTTCGTCCTGACCTCATGCACCCCGGTTCTTGGCTATCAGCCCCCGAGCGGCGCTGATGACCGAGCATTTGGCGCAAATGATGCTGGTGCAAATCCCGCACCTCCCTCACTCTTTCCTCGCATTCTGGGCCATTCCAAGGAAGCCAACCATGAACGATAGCCAGATGAGCACCCTCAAGGTCAACGGTATTGAACTGTGCGTGCATATCGCCGGGCCGGAAAATGGCGCGCCCATCTGGTTGCTTCATGGCTTTCCCGAATGTTGGCACTCCTGGCGCGAACAGATCCCGGCCCTGGCTGCGGCAGGCTATCGGGTGTTCGTGCCACAGATGCGCGGTTACGGGCCATCCAGCTCGCCGGCCGAGATCGCTGCCTATGACCTGTTGACCTTGTGCGCCGATATCCAACAGGCCATGGATCATTTCGGGCATACCCAGGTGGTGATGGTCGGGCATGACTGGGGCGCAGTGGTGGCCTGGCATTTGGCATTGCTTGAGCCTGAGCGCATCACCCGCTTGATCACAATGTCGGTACCGTTTGCCGGGCGTGCGCGCCGGCCGGTGATCGAGATCATGCGCGAGCTGTATGCCGATCGCTTCAATTACATTCTGTATTTCCAGGCGCCTGGAGTGGCCGAACGCGAACTGAACGCCGATATCGAGCGCACGTTGCGGCTGTTTATGCAGGATCAGGATGTGTTCCTCCAGCAAAAACCTGCCGACGCCACCTTGCTTGAAGGCGTGCCTGTGCCGGGTCCGCTGCCCGGTTGGTGTTCCCAAGAAGATTTGGATGTGTACGTGCAGACCTTCACCGAACATGGCTTTCGCGGCCCGTTGAACTGGTACCGCAATTTCGAGCGCAATTGGCAGCGCACCGAGTTCTTGGCCGGGCGGCAGGTGATGCAGCCGACGTTGTTCCTGATCGGCGACCGCGATCCGGTAGGTGTCTTCGAAGCCCACACACTCAAACGCATGCCTGACTGCGTGCCGCAGTTGGAGCAGCATGTGTTGCCCCACTGCGGTCACTGGATCCAGAACGAGCAGGCCACGCAGGTGAATGCGCTGCTGCTCGACTTCCTGGGCCGCCCCTGAGGCCTCAGACCACTTCGAGATAGGAGCTGTGAATCGCCCGCGCCAATTCGCGCACGGTGTCGATAAACTCCGTAAGCCGGCTGTGCAGGCCGTCTTCGAGAATTTCATCGATCCCGGTGTAGCGCAGCCGCGCTTCAAACTCCGCCGCCAGGCGTTGCGCCGTGCGCCCGTAGCTGCCGGGCAGGTCGGCGAGGATGTGGTTCAGTTCCTCGACACAGGCATGCAGTGAACGCGGCACGTCGCTGCGCAATAACAGTAGCTCTGAGACCGAACGGGCATTCAGCGCGTTCGGGTACAGCTGCGTATAGGCTTCGAACGACGACAACGCGCGCAGCAGAGCGCTCCACTGGTAATAACCGCGCGCCGAGAGGTCGCTGACTTCTTCCGATTCTTCGCCAAACATCTCATAGCGCGCATCCAGCAGGCGCAACGTGTTGTCAGCGCGCTCGACAAACGTGCCCAGGCGGATGAAGCGATAGGCATCGTTGCGCATGATGGTGCCCGATGTTGCCCCGCGAAACAGGTGCGACCGCTGCTTGACCCAGTCACAGAAGTGGCTAATGCCGTGTCGGCCCAGGCCGCCGGCGGCGATGCTGCGCATTTCCAGCCAGGTGGCGTTGAGGTTCTCCCACATATCGGCGGTGATACGTCCGCGTACCGCATGGGCGTTGCCCCGCGCGGCGCGCAGGCAGTTATAGATGCTGGCGGGGTTTTCTTCGTCAAGGGCGAAGAAGTGCAGCATGCGCTCGGCGTCCAGTTGGGTGTGACGTTCCAGATAGCTGTCCAAAGTGCCGCTGCTGAGCAACGACATGGCCAGTTCGTCCAAGCCGTCGCTGCGCCCGGCCTGGGGCATCAGCGACAGCGAATAACTGACTTCGAGCATGCGCGCCAGGTTTTCGGCGCGCTCCAGGTAGCGGGACATCCAATACAGGTCTGCGGCGGTTCTACTCAGCATGATTCAGTCCTCCACCACCCAGGTGTCCTTGGTTCCGCCGCCTTGCGACGAGTTGACGATCAGCGAGCCTTCCTTGAGGGCCACCCGCGTGAGCCCGCCAGGTACCAGGCGGGTCTCCTTGCCCGACAGCACGAACGGGCGCAGGTCGATATGCCGCGGGGCGATGCCGTTTTCCACAAAGGTCGGGCAGGTCGACAGGCTCAGGGTCGGTTGAGCGATGTAGGCGTGAGGGCGGGCCTTGATGCGCTGGCGGAAGTCCTCGATTTCGGCGGCGGTGGATGCCGGGCCGACCAGCATGCCGTAGCCGCCCGAGCCCTGGGTTTCCTTGACCACCAGTTGCTCAAGGTTGGCCAGCACGTGAGACAGTTCCGCCGGTTTGCGGCACTGAAAGGTCGGCACGTTCTGTAGCACCGGCTCTTCATTCAGGTAGAAACGGATCATGTCCGGCACATAGGGGTAGATCGACTTGTCGTCGGCCACCCCGGTGCCGATGGCGTTGGCCAGTACCACGTTGCCGGCGCAATAGGCGGCCACCAGGCCAGGCACGCCGAGCATGGATTCGGGGTTGAACGCCTGCGGATCGAGGAACGCATCGTCGATACGGCGGTAGATCACATCCACCGCCTTGGGCCCGTCGGTGGTGCGCATGAACACTTTCAGGTCCTGCACGAACAGGTCGGCGCCTTCCACCAGTTCCACGCCCATTTCCCGGGCCAGGAAGGCATGTTCGAAAAATGCGCTGTTGAAGCGGCCAGGGGTCAGCACCACCACGTTGGGGTTGTCCAGGCGGCTGGAACTCTTGAGGGTCTTGAGCAGCAGGTTGGGGTAGTGATCCACCGGCGCGATGCGCTGCCGGGCGAATACCTCAGGGAACAGGCGCATCATCATTTTGCGGTCTTCGAGCATGTAGCTCACGCCGCTGGGGGTACGCAGGTTGTCTTCAAGCACGTAATAAGTGCCGTCGCCATCACGCACCAGGTCGACGCCGGAGATATGCGAGTAGATATCGCGGTGCAGGTCCAGCCCGACCATCGCTTTCTGGTAACCCTCGTTGCCCAGCACTTGATCCGCCGGAATGATCCCGGCCTTGATGATGCGTTGATCGTGATAGATGTCGGCGAGGAACAGGTTCAGCGCATTGACCCGCTGGATACACCCGCGCTCGATCACGCGCCATTCACTGGCAGGGATGCTGCGGGGGATGATGTCGAAGGGGATCAGGCGCTCGGTGTCCTGTTCGTCGCCGTACAGGGTGAAGGTGATTCCGGCGCGGTGAAACAGCAGATCGGCTTCACGACGACGCTGGGCCAGCAGTTCCGGCGGCGTATTGGCCAGCCAGCGGGAGAAATCCTGATAATGCGCACGGCACACGCCGTTTGCGTCATTCATCTCATCAAAGAAAGATCGAGCCATTCCGGTACCTTGTCAGTGCCTTGGGTTGCGCGAGCGGCACTGCCGTTTTGAACAACGCATGTTTTTATGAGCCCGTGGCGCGGGGTGCCAGCGGGCCTGGTCCTTACTTTCTCAGGATGTCGGCTCTGGGTGGGGGGGGGGTAACGAATGCTCCTGTTTCCAAACAGATGAATCCATAAAGCAATGCCTGTGCCGAAACCCCACGTTCCAACACATCCGCCCGCGTAGTGAGCGAGCCTGCTCGCGCCAGGCTGCGCAGCGGCGCCCCGCCAGCCACCCAGAAAGGTGCACCCCACCTTCAACAAACACGCCACGCACCAACGCGGTGCACAACAAACTTGAACTCCCCACACGGCCTGTTCCTCTAACGGGGTCTATACACCCCGTGGACCATCCCCGTGCCCAGAATCATCTCCCCCCACACTCCGGAAGCGGCGCTGAACGACCACAGCGAACACAACGCCAAGATCTTCGGTTCGCCCAAGGACCGCCTGGACTTCTATCGCCGCGAGATCCAGTACGAAACCTCCATCCTGGCCAACCGCACCGACGCTTACCTCACCGCCCAATCGTTCCTGGTGATCGCCTTCGTGTCAGGCATGGGTAACCTCAACCCAGAGTGGGGCAAGCTGTTTACCCTGATCGTGCCGCTGTTCCTGGCACTGCTGGGCATTCTCAGCTCGCTCAACGCCTGGCCGGGCATCCGCGCGGCGTATGACATCATCGATCACTGGCACTTCAAGCAAAGCCAATTGCTGCACAGCGAACCGGTGATGGGCCTGGCCTATGACGAGTCGCCGCTGTTTTCCGAGCGCGAGTCGTCCCACAAGGGCTATCGCAAGTCCCTGCTGTTTTCCGTGCGCACGCCGTGGATTTTCATGGTGTTCTGGATTCTGCTAGGGGCTTATGCGTTCTATATCCAGGTCGACAACCCAGGCGGTTGAGCAATCCGGCGGAACTTCGGGGCAGGGCGCGGCACCTTATGTCTATGCAGGCTGTAGTTACCCAATCACTGCGCAGAGGTGAAACATGAGCACTAGCAACGATCCCCAAGTCAGCGACCGTAACGATCCCGCCATCGACGGTGGCGAGCCGGCACCCGGCACCGCCGCCGATGCCCCTAAGGACCCCAAGCCTGCCGCCGACCCCAAGGCCAAGGACAACGACTACAGCCCCGACTTCAAGCCCGAGCGCGAGCCCAAGCCTGAAACCGACGCCGACATCGACACCCAGGGCGGCTAGTTAGAGGAGACGATCATGGCTCATCAACCGGATGAAGAACTCAACGACCCAGGTAACGAAGACCCGGGTTCATTGATGGATGACGCCGAGGTGCCGCTGATCGAAGCGGATGAAGAGGGCGCTGCTGGCGACATCGGGCATCTCTGACTTCTCATTCACTTCAAACGCCTCCTTAACAGGGGCTCCAGCGTGTCCACCGGCAACGGCCGGCTGAACAGATACCCCTGGATCTGATCGCAACCGGCCTCTTTCAAAAACGCCCATTGCGCCTGGGTTTCGACGCCTTCGGCCACCGCCAGCAAGCCCAGGCTGTGGGCCAGTTGGATGACGATCCGAACAATCGCGGCGTCCTGGGGGTTACTGGTGACTTCGCGGATAAAGGCAATGTCGATTTTCAGCGTGTCGATGGGAAAGCGGCGTAGGTAGGCCAGGCTGGAATAGCCGGTTCCGAAGTCGTCGATGGCGATTTTCACGCCCATGGCACGCAAGCGTTGCAGGCTGACGATGCTGTGCGCGGTGTTCTCCATCAGTGTGCCTTCGGTGATTTCCAACTCCAGCCAATGGGCGGCAACCCCGGTGCCGGCCAGTATGTCGGCTATCTCTGCGATCAGATCGCCCTCGATCAATTGATGGCCGGAGACGTTCACCGACACCTCCACCGCGCCGATATCGCAACGCTGCCAGGCCGCTATCTGTCGGCAGACAGTCTCGATCACCCAATGCCCGACTTGGCCAATCAGGCCGAGACTTTCCAGGACCGGCACGAACACCGCCGGGGACACCGGCCCATAGTCGGGCCGATCCCAACGCAGCAGCGCCTCCAGGGCACAGATTTCACCGCTGGCCACGTGCACTTTGGGTTGGTAATGCAAGGCGAACGCCTGGCGCTGCACCGCTTGGCGCAAGGCGTTTTCCAGGTCCTGGCGCACCGGGTCGTAGACGTTCGAGCGTGCGGTTTGATCGTGGTGCCGTTGCAGGCGCTGTTCGAGCATCGCGCTGTGCTGTTTCAACTGGTCGCCATGGGCTTTGAGCCGCAGCAGGTTGCGCACCCGCAGCCACAGCTCGACACGATCCACCGGTTTGCTGATGAACTCCTCTGCGCCGGTCTCCAGACCGCTGAGGCGCGCACTCGATTCACTCAAGGCCGAGAGCATGATGATCGGTATGGTCGCGGTGGCTGGGTTGCCCTTGAGCTGGTTAGCCACTTCGTAACCGTCCATGCCGGGCATCATGATGTCCAGCAGGATCAGGTCCGGCGGCTGCTCGGCCACCCTAAGCAGGGCTTCCTCGCCGGTGCCCGCGCTCAGGGTCTGGTAGCCCTCGTGCTGCAGCAGGGTTTCCAGCAACTTGCGAACCTGGGGTTCGTCGTCAACGATCAACAGCGTGGCGGGTGAGCTGGCCATGGAGAGGACTCATACGAATGGTGTGGGGGGCGGGTGGAGCAGCGTTTCAATGACCTGGTACAGCGCCTTATAGCGCAGAGGCTTGATCACATAGGCGTCGCACCCGGCCAGGCGGGTTTTTTCGCGGTCTTCCTTCATGGCCATGGCGGTGAGCGCGATGACCGGGATATGCGCGGTCAGGGCGTCCTGCTTGAGCACGCGGGTGGCGGCCAGGCCGTCCATGCCCGGTAACTGAATGTCCATCAGGATCAGCGCCGGCTGTTGCGCGCGGGCCAGGGTCAGGCCGGACTCGGCGTCGGCGGCCCATACCACGCTGTGGCCGGCACTGACCAACAGCAAACGGGCCAGGCGCATATTGGCTTCGTTGTCTTCGATGATCAGGATATGGGCCATGGTGCCTCCGTCGTCCGATGCAGCGGTAACCACACCACGAAGCGCGTACCCAAGCCTTCGCGACTGGCCACCGCGACACTGCCGCCATGCAGCTCAGTCAGTTGCTTGACCATGGCCAGGCCCAGCCCGGTGCCTTCGAATTTGCGCGCCAGGCTACTGTCGATCTGGCTGAAGGCCTTGAACAATTTGCCCATGTCCTCTTCCGCGATGCCGATACCGGTGTCGCTGACGCTCAGCTCCAGGAAGGTGCGGTGCGCGCCGGTCTGCAAGGTATCAGCGTGGCTGGGCCAGTCGCCGGGAATCAGACCGACCTGTTCGCGAGGGGCTTCACGAACCGCCAGGGTCACGCAACTGCCGTGCTCGCTGAACTTCACCGCGTTGGCCAGCAGGTTGTAGACGATCTGTTTGGTCTTGCGCAGATCCAGCACCAGTGTGCCGAGGTCCACCGGGCTATCGAGCTTGAGCTGGATGCGTTGCAACGCGGCCTTTCCGCGCACGATCAGCAAGCTATTGGCCAATACATCGGCCAGCGCCACGGGCTCCAGCTCCAGGTCCATCATCCCGGCTTCGACCTTGGACAGGTCGAGGATGTCGTTGATCAGCGACAACAGGTGCTGGCCGCTGGTGAAAATGTCGCCGATGTATTCGCGCTGGGTGTCGCTCATTTCGCCGACCAGCCCATCCTTGAGCGCCTCGGAAAAGCCGATCACCGCGTTTAATGGGGTGCGCAGTTCGTGGGACATGGTCGCCAGGAACTCGGATTTCATGTGGCTGGCGTGCTCCAGCTCCAGGTTTTTGTCTGCCAGGGCGCGTTCGAAGTCTTTGCGTTCGGCCTCAACCTGCTTGCGCGCAGTGTTGTCGGTGCCGATAAGCAGGTAGCCGATGAGCGTGTCGCTGCGGTTGCGCAGTGCGGTTACCGAGACCATCGCAGACAAGCGGCTACCGTCCTGGTGGATATAAGTCAGCTCGTAAATGTCCTCAATGCCGCGCGAGGCTTTAAACACCAAGGCTTCGAAACCCGGCGTGATCGGCGTGTCGAGTTCCAGGCTGAGGGCGGCGGCGCGGGTGATCAGTTCGGCGGGATCGGAAATGTCGGCGGGGGTGACGCGGTTGACCACATCGGCGGCGGCGTAGCCCAGCATGCGTTCGGCGCCGACGTTGAAGATCTGGATCACACCTTTTTCGTCAGTGGCGATGCTGGAGAAGTGCGCGCTATTGAAAATGGCGTCTTGCAGCGCGCCGGTCTTGATCAGGCTTTTCTGGCGTTTGAATTCGTCGATCTTGGCCGCGCGTGACTGCAGGTCGGGCGGGCTGTGGGTGGTTTTTTTATCCATCGCAAGGGCGGTTCCATGACGTTCAGGCCCGACACCGTTCATGACCGTGTCGCAGAGCATGCTCACAGAAAATCGCGCACAGGCGATGAGGAGGAGATGAGGTCTTAGGACAATAGCAGCCTATTGCCATAGACCTGCAAATAAAACAGTGGGCGTTTGCCTACGCTAAAGCGCAGTGGCCGCGCTTGCTCGACCTGCAACGCAGCAAACGCCCCATGACGGCCATGTGGATGGGTTTAAAGCTGCACGCTGCTGATCACCTGAGTACCGTCATCCGGATCGGTGACACTCTCGAAACCTAGATCATGGGTCAATTGACGCATATGCGCATTGGTGGCCGCGTCCACCGTATACATGCGCGTGTAGCCATTTTTTTTCGCCGCAGCCATCAAGTGCTGCATCAGCACGCGCGCCAGGCCCAGGTGCTGCCAGGCATCGGCCACCACCACCGCGCATTCGCACGCCTGGTCCTTGGCGGCGGCGTAGCGCGCCACGCCGATTTCCACCAGTTGGCCGTTATCGTGCACCAAGGCGATATACGCCAGGCGTTCCTGGTTATCGACGTCCATCAATTGATCGAGCAATGTCTTGCCCGGCTCGCAGACCTCGCCCAGAAAACGCTGATGCCTGGACTCGCGGGACAAGCCCTTGATGAAGTTGTATTCGCGCTCGCGGTCTTCGGCGGTCAATGGACGCACCAGCACGTGGCGGCCATCGTCGAGCCGGTCGATCCAGTGTTCGTGGGGCACCGCCGCATAAACAGGCGCGGCTTGCCGGTTGAGTGCTTCAGTATTAGACATGACGGAACCTCCATGGGGTGAAATGGCCGGGTTATTCCAGCATCTCGGGTGACACCACCCACACACTGCAGGGCATGCGGTACAGCAGCGTTTCAGTGGTACTGCCCAGCAGCCGCGACAGACCGTGATGACCGACCCGGCCCATGACGATCACGTCGATGTTGTAGGCGTCGGCGAAGCTGGACAACACCTTCGCCGGGTTGCCCAGAATCATGTGGCGCTGTTCCGGCGGGATGCCGTTACGCGCCGCCAGGTCGTTGAAGGCTTCGCCCTGGGCGGCGAACAGCTGCTTGGCCGCCTGCGACGAGAAGAACGCCGCGCCACTGCCGAACTCATATTCCTGGGTGGCCAGGTCGGACAAGTCATGGGCGTAAACCATCTGCACATCGGCCTCGCAGGCCGTCGCCAATTTGCTCGCTTCATGCAGGATGCGGTCGTTGAGGCCCTGGTAGCGACCGTCGCGGTGGAATGGATCGACCGCCGCCACGATCCTGCGTGGCAGAGCGTGATGCACGCCGTGCACAAAGTGCAGCGGTACGGGGCATTCGCGCAGCAGGTGCACATCCATCGGCGTGAACATCAAGCGCGAGAGTCGCGACTCATGGGCCAGTGCCTTGATCACCAGGGCCATGGGTTCTTCCTTGAGGCGAATCAACAGCTCCTTGAGCGGATCATCGACCCAGGCCACCTCGGTAGTCACCGTCAGCCCCAGTTTGCGCAACGGCCGCGCCTGGTCTTCAAGCCATTGGTGATGGCGCTCCACATAGCCCAGACGCATCTGCTCCAGGGCCTGTTCGTTGACCAATCCAGCGGTGGCCAGACCTTCCAGGTAGTCGAACGCCAGAATATGCAAGGCGGCGCCTTCGGCCTTGGCCAACGCGGCGGCGCGCTCGAAAGCGGGGCTGTGTTCCATCAACGGTGAAACCAGCAGCAAGAAACGGGCTTGAGCAGACATGTGCGATCTCCCTTGGATTACCAGTGGCATCTAGGGTCGATCATGGCCCCGACCGTTGGGCGGCGTTTGATCTGCATCAAGTCGCCGCCACGCCGGGCGGAGCGAGCGACGTGCGGTCAACGAGGGGATCGTTGATGATAATCAACGCGGCGTGCGGCATCCTGGCGCAGACTGCGAAGAGCGATGCCGGTCCGGGCGTCCATCGAAGCCGAGAGGTTGTTTATGTCCATCACGCCAGGGGTGCTGTTATGAGCCAGACCTTGGGCCTGGCCGGCGCCGCTGCGGCGTTGGGTATTGGCATGCTGGTGGGGCTTGAGCGCGAACGCCACAAGGGCGAAGGCGAGCATCGCGATTTTGCCGGGTTGCGCACCTATTCGATCACCGCATTGCTCGGTTATGTGACCCAGCAGGTCGGCGGCGCCTTGCTGTTGGGCCTGATCGCGCTGTGCCTGGCGCTGCTGGTCAGTACCGCGTACTGGAAAAGCCAGGCCAAAGACCCGGGCATCACCAGCGAAGTGGCGTTGTTCACCGTGCTGGTACTGGGCGCCCTGTGCGGCGCGGCGCCCGAGTTGGCCACGGCGATTGGGGTGGTGATGGCTGGATTGCTGGTCTATCGACAGAAACTGCACGAATTCGCCCGCAGCCAACTGAGCGACGCTGAAATGCGCGACGGCCTGTTGCTGCTGGTGGTAGCGCTGGTGGTCTTGCCGCTGGTGCCGGACCGCTTTATCGGCCCTTATGCAGCGATCAATCCGCGCACCATCTGCACCTTGACCGTACTGCTGATGGCGGTCGGCGCCCTGGGGCATGTGGCGGTGCGGGCGTTGGGCCCGCGGTATGGCTACGCGGTCGGTGCCATTGCGTCCGGGTTCGCCTCCAGCACCGTGACCATCGCCGCCATGGGCCATATCGCCGCCAGGGAACCGCAGCAGTTGCGCACGCTGGCGGCTGCGGCGGTTTTCTCCAACCTGGCCACGGTGGCGCAGGTGGCCTTGATTCTGGGCACGGTAGAGCCGGCGTTGCTGGCGCAAATGGCCTGGCCGTTGCTGGCCGGTTTTGTCGCCATCGCGGCTTACGGCATTTGCCTGATGCTGCGCACCCCCACGTCGGCCGCCAGCGAGGCTATCAAGGTGGGCGGTGCATTCGATCTCAAACTGGCGTTAATCATGGTGCTGATGATGACCGGCATTACGTTTGTCTCATCGGCGATGCTGTATTACTTCGGCGAATGGGGCGTAATGGTCACCGCCACCCTCAGCGGCTTCGCTGACGCGCATGCGTCTACAGCTTCGATTGCCGCCCTGACCGCCAGCGGCCAATTGGCCGTGCAGGCGGCGCCGATTCCGGTGTTGTTGGCGGTCAGTTGCAATTCCCTGAGCAAGTGCCTGGTGGCCTGGGTCAGCGACGGCCGCCGCTTTGCCGGCTATGTGATTGGCGGCCAAGCATTGCTGACCGCCGCGACATGGCTGGGCCTACTGATCGGTTGAAACGGCTCAAAGAGGGATGTGCAACGTGGCCCGCAGCCCGCCGCCGGCACGGTTGTCCAGACGGATCTGACCGCCCAGGCGCTGGGCGATGGTGTGGACGATGGTCAAGCCCAGGCCTGCACCGTGGGCATTGCCACGGCTGTAGAAGCGCTCGAACAAGCGCTCGCGGTCCTGTTCGTCGATCCCGGGGCCCTGATCGTCCACCGTCAGCTCGAATGCCGTGTCGGTTTTGTGCAACCCGACGGTAATTACACCCTGTTCCGGAGAGAAATTCGCCGCGTTGGTCACCAGGTTGGTCAGGGCGATCGCGATGGCCGCGCCGTCGGTGGTCACGGTGCAAGGGGCATCGTCCGCGTCGAACGCCAGTTCCAGGCCCTTGCTCAACAGCCAGGGCGTGAGTTGGATCAGGCTGTCGCGCACGGCGGCGGTAAGGTCCAGGGGCTGTAAGGGCGGTTGCCCCGCGCTCGGCTCCAGGCGCGCCATGGTCAGCAACTGGTTGACCAGGCGGCTGGTACGGTCCACGCCAGTGATCAGGAAGGCCAGGGATTCGCGGCGTTCAGCCTCGGTGCCGGCCTCCAGCAGGTTTTGCGCATGCACCCGCAGCACCGCCAGCGGGGTTCGCATTTCGTGGGCCGCATCGGCGATAAAGCGTCGTTCGCGACCCAGCAGGTCCTGGAGCTGCGCGAGCATACGGTTCAGCGCGGCCTGCATGGGTTCCAGTTCGGTGGGCAAGGGCGTCAGTTGCATCGGCTCCAGGGAGCCGGAGTGCCGGGCGCGTAACGTCGCGGCCATATCAGCCAGGGGCTTGAGCCCCCAACCGATGGCCAGCCAGACCATCATCGCCAGGATCAGGCTGCCCAGCACGTTCGGCCACAAGGTGTGGCGCACGATACGACCGACCAGGTCGGCGCGCACGTCGTCGCGTTCGCCGACCCAGATGCGCAGGCCGCTGTTCTTGTCCTTGAGCAAAAAACCGCGCCATTGCCGGCCATTGAGGTCGTCCACATTGCTGTAGCCGGGCTGTTCGGGCGGAGTGGCGAACGTGGGAGCGCTGGAGGTGAACACCAGGCGTTCGCCCTGGGGGCTCCAGACCTGGAAAGCCACCTTGCTTTCGTATGGATGCCCGTCGACTTTGGGGTTGGCCTCGGCCAGCGCCTTGTTGAAGGCGCGGTACAGGTCGGCTTGCTGCTCGTTCGCCAGCGGCAGGCTCATCAGGCCTTGTAGCAACCGGGCGTTTTGCGCCAGTTGCGCATCGTAGACTTCGGCAATTTCGTGGTTGCTGTCATGCAGGTTCAATGCGCTGATCAGCAAAAAACCGCCGAGCAGCAGGCCGATAATCAAGGTCAGGGTGCGGCGGCGAATCGAGGTCACACGCGATCCTCCACCAGATAACCCACGCCGCGCACAGTGCGGATCAATTCGCTGGAGAACTTTTTGCGCAAGTGGTGGATATGCACCTCCAGGGTGTTGCTTTCGGCTTCTTCGTTCCAGCCATACAGCAACTGGATCAACTGGTCGCGGGTCATGACCCGCCCCGGGGGCGAAAGCAGTTCATGCAGCAGTTGGTATTCCTTGGGGGTCAGCGACACCGGTTGATTGTGATAACTGACTTGCTGGGTGCTGGGGTCCAGGCAAATGCCCGCATGTTCGATCAGCACCCGCGCCCGGCCGGCGCTGCGCCGCAGCAGGGCGCGCAAGCGGGCCTTGAGTTCGGCCAGGTCGAAGGGCTTGATCAGGTAATCGTCGGCACCGGCGTCGAGCCCGGCGATGCGGTCTTCGGTGGCATCCCGCGCGGTCAGGATCAGCACCGGTACGGTGGCACCGCTGTCGCGCAGGCGGCGCAGCACCTCCAGCCCGCCCATGCGCGGCAGGCCGAGGTCGAGCACCACCACGTCGAAGGTTTCGCTGAGCAGGGCATGCAGGGCGCTGCTGCCGTCCTTCAACCAGTCGACGGTGTACCCCTCGCGCGCCAAAGCCTGGTGAATCCCTCCGCCCAGGGCTTCGTCATCCTCGATCAGTAATAGACGCACGCGCGCTCCTGTCAGTTGAGTTGCTTGGCGATCTCGGCCAACAGGCTCTCGATCTCTTTGCGCCGCCCGGCGTCGGCGCGTTCCCGACCTGGGCGGGGAGCCGCCAGTAGGGCCTTTTGCAGGGCGTCGCGGGCTTGGTCATAACGTTTTTGCCGGTACAGGTGATCGCCCCAGAAGTACAGACTATCAATGCCTGTCGGGTTGACTTGCAAGGCCTGTTTAAGCAACTGCTCGGCCTTGTCGGCGTCACCGAAACCAATCGGCCAGCCCGGAACGCGATCGTACAGCGCCGCCAGGCTGGTATAGGCCGAGCCTTGCAGGGCGGTGGGGTCGAGGCCGAGCGCGCGCTCCAGGTCGGCCTTGGCGGTCTTGGCCTTGCTCAACGCCCCGAGTCCGCCCTGGGCACCGGCCCAACTGCTGGTGACGATACCCGACCAGATCCAGGCTTCGGCGGCCTGCGGACGGGCCTGGGTGAAGGCATTCGCCTGGCCGGCCAGTTGCTCGAAGGCCTGGGTGCGTTGTGCCTCAGGCAGGCCGTATTGGATCTCGGCCCAGCGTTGTTGGATCGTGGTCAGCCGTTGCTGGTCGGCGGCGTCCAACGCCCAGGTGAGGGGGCTCAGGGCACTGAGCACAAGGGCGGCAATCAGTGTTCTCATGGGGTTAGTCCTTGTTAACAGGGTTATCGCTCAAGCGGCGCACCAGCGGCAGTTGTTTACGCAGGCCACGGTCGACCAGCTTCGGCAGCAGGCTGTTGAGGCGCACGAAGAAACGCTCCGGCCAGCCCAGGTACAGGTCGCGACGGTCGTCCACAATCGCCTTGATCACTGCCGACGCCACGGTGTGCGGGTCGTCGACGTTGGACTTGAGCGCCTCGTTCAGGGCCTCGGCCGCCGCGCTGTTCATTGAGGTGCGGGTGGCGCGCGGCGCTACGTACAGCACGCCGACGTGGGTGTCGGCCAGTTCGCGGCGCAGGGCTTCGGAAAACCCGCGCAAGGCAAACTTGGTCGCGCAGTAGGTGGCATAACCGGGGTAGCCGATGGAGCCATAGGTGGAACCGACATTGACCACCCTGGCGCCCGCCGCTTGTTTGAGCATCGGCAACAGCAGCCGAGTCAGACAGATCGGCGCGCCGATATTCAACGCGAGCATCTGGTTGATCTCGGCGTCGTCCAGTTGCTCAAGCATGGCGAAGTGGTTGATCCCGGCGGTATTGATCAGCAGGTTGATACCGCCGATGGCTTCGGCCGCCGCCAGTACCTTGCGCCGGTCGGCCAGGAATGTCAGGTCGGCGCTGACCCAGCACAACTGCTGCGGGTATTGCGCAAGCAGCACATCCAGCGGCGCACGGTGGCGCGCCACCGCCAGTACCTGCGCGCCACTGGCGCACAGCATCGCCGCTATCGCCAGGCCGATGCCGCCGCTGGCGCCGGTCAGCACCACTCGGGCCTCAGACAGGCGCATGGGTGGTCTCCCCGAGGCGTGGCAGGTTGCGGAACATATCGGTATAGAGCGCGTAGACCACCTTGGACGCACGGATCACCGCGGCTTGATCCTCCGGGTCGTCGAGACGGTTCATCAGGCCGCGATAGGTCTGCATATGGCCGATATCCAACGCCCCGTGGGAGTTCAGATAACTGAACGCCTCGGGCGGCAGCTGCAGGCGCTCGCGGATGCTGCCAGCGGCGTGGGTGGCCAGGGCGATACTGGTGCCTTCCAGTACGTTGACCATGCCGAACAGGCCGACCGGGTTATCGCGGGCGATCAGGTCGTAGAGGTAGCTGACCATCAGCTCAATGGGCAAGCCAGGGCGACCATCGCGCACGGCGAGCCTGTCACCGCCGCAGGCCTCGATATCATCCAGTACCCAATGTTCATGGCCGTATTCGTCTTCGATGTACTCGCACACCGCCTTGCGCAGCCATTCCAGGCGTGACGGCAAGCGTGCGCCGCAGGCCATCATCAACGGCACTGTGTGGCGGACGTGGTAATAGGCCTGGGCCAGAAAGGCGCGGTAGCTGTCGAGGCTGACCTTGCCTTCCAGGGCGTCGCGAATGATCGGCAGGCTGAACAATGCCTGGCGTTCGTGCTGGGTGGCGTCTTGCAGGGTGTCGAAGAAATTCACGATGGCGTGTCCTCATTCAAAGGTTGAGTAAAGTGGGCGTGGTAACGGGCGACGATGGCGTCGCGCCGAGGCCGGCCATTGGCGGTGAGCAGGCCGTTGGCGGCGGTGAAGGGGGCGTCCAGGCGCGTCCATTGGTGGACCTGGGCATAGTCCGGCAGGCCGGCATTGGCCTCGGCCACAGCGGCGGCCAGTTGGGCGTCGCTGCAGTCGGCGCGATGGGGCCAGAGCAGGGCGTGGTTGTGGGGCAGGGCTTCGCCGTAGACGAATGCTTGGGCAATGTCGCCGCCCTGGGTCAGTTCGGCCTCGACCCAATCCGGGTTGACGTTGCGCCCGTAACTGGTGACGAACTGGTGTTTCTTGCGCCCCTTGAGGTACAGAAAACCATCTTCGTCGAAGGCCCCCAGATCACCACTGGGCCACCAGGTGTCGGGCTGTTCGGTCTGGCCGAGGTAACCGAGCAGGGTCGAGCCTTTGATCAGCACTTCACCATCCTCGGCCAGGCGGATATCCACATGGGGCAGGGGCCTTCCGACGCTGCCCGGGCGCTGCGCCTGCGGCACGTTGAGGCTGACCACCGAGGCGCACTCCGACAGCCCGTAGCCTTCGAAAACCGGCATGCCCAACTGCTGGGCACGCTGCAACAAGGCCTTGGACACACGGGCGCCGCCCACGGCGGCAAAGCGCAAGCCCCGGGGGCTGAAAGCCTTTTGCTCGGCGGCGATGACCAGCATCAGCAGCAGTTGCGGCACCAGGATCAGGCTGTGGGGTTGGCGCGCGGCCAGGCAACCGAGCAATTGCGCCGCATCCACCGCACTGGCGCCCTGAATACCCAGGCTTTTTTGGCTCGGCACACTCAAGGTGGCGCCGGCATACAACGCGGCGTAGCAGCCCAGGTTCTCCAGCAGAATCGCCAGGGGCAGCAGCGCCAGGTGATGGCGCGGTTCATTGACGTGACTGGCCTGGTACAGCTCGCGGGCTACCCGCAGCAGGCTCTCGCCACTCAGGCATACGCCTTTGGGCGCGCCGGTGGTGCCGGAGGTGAAGGTGACTTTGGCGGTGCCCAGGGGCATTGAGGGTCGCCCGTCGAAATGCCGGCACCAGAAATCGCCGACCTTGTGGTAGCCCAGACCCTCCAGCTCCTGGCTCAGATAGGGTTCGGCGATGACCCGCTCGGCGTGGCTTTGCTCCAGGCAGTGGGCACGCTGAGCCGCGCTGAAGAACGGTGGCAACGTCAGGCAGGTCAGGCCCTCGAACAGCACCGCCAGGTCCCAGAGCATGGCATCGACGCCATTGTCCAAGGCCAGCGCCACGACCTGTACGCCCTCATCGCGCAGACGTTCGCGCCGATAGGCCACCTCGGCGAACAACGTGGCGTAGTCCATTTTCAGTGAGTCGCCCCACAAAGCGATGGCACCGTCGTTACGTTCGGCATGGCCACGCAGCACGGCGTGGAATCGCAGGGTTTCAGGCGACATGGCAAGTGTCCTCAAGGGTGGTAGGCAGGCCCAAGCGCGAAAACAGGCCCATGTTGCGCAAATGCGTGAAGCCGGCGCGGATATTGCCCACATGCACCCACGGCTGGCTTTCGTAATAACGGCCCCAGTTAAGGCGCTCATCGCCCAAGCGTTGCGGGTCGGCGGCACACAGGGTCACGGGCTTGAGCCCAAGGCGATGGAAGCTGTTGACCAGCCCCGCGTTGCCGGTAAAGGCCACCCACTCCAGCCCCCCCATGGCCAATAACCAAGTGATGGCAATGATGCTCAGGCGTGCACTGCCGTTATCACTGGCGGCCAGGTTGCCGACCTCGGCGATGGCGCGCCGCTCCACTGGCTGGCCGGCAGCGGCGCAGACCAAGGCCTCGATCGGATGATCCAGGTAGTGCTCCAAAAACAGCGCTTCGCTGCGGGCCAGGCGTACCCCGGCGACGGCGCACAACTCGCCGTCGGCCTGGCTGACGCCAAACAATTGCGGCATGAAGTGGCGGATGTCTGCGCCATGGGCCAGGCGAAAGCGCTGCTGGATGAACGCTTCGAAGACCGGGCGCCGAGGGTCGTCGGGCAGGGCGCGGCTCAGGTGCAGCGGGGCGCTGTCGGCGTGGCCGAACAGCAGGGGCAACGGGATGTTCCAGTTGAAATCGGGCATTTGGCGGTTCGCCTCCCACGTCAAGTTGGGAGGAGTATCAGCAGCCTTTCTTAACGAAGTCTGAAGGTGGGCGTAAACATCGTCGTTCGGTCTTCAGACTGGCTTAAGACTGCCAGGGCAGGGTGGCGCGGACTTTCCAGGCCGGCCTCGGCCAACACTTCCTCAAAGGCGACTTTTCCATGAACCAATATTGGGTAACGCAGCGCTACGCCCGGTTATCGATGACCCTGCACTGGCTGATGCTGGCGCTGTTTGTCGGTGTCTATGCCTGCATCGAAATCAAAGGCCTGCTGCCTCGCGGCAGTGTGGCGAGGAGCTTCATGGCGGGCACTCATGGGCTGCTGGGGATGGGTATTTTCCTGTTGGTGTGGGTGCGCTTGCTCGGGCGTCTGGCTCCTCGTCCGGCCATCGTGCCGCGGCCTCCCATCTGGCAAACGGCGTTGGCGCACCTGATGCACCTGGCCCTGTATGGCTTGATGATCGTGACGCCGCTGCTGGCCTGGCTGATGCTTAGCGCCGGGGGCAAAACCCTGCCGTACTTCGAGTGGTCCTTGCCCGCCCTGGTGGCGATGGACCCGGACCAAGCCAAGGTGTTCAAGCACTGGCATGAGTGGCTGGGCAATGCCGGTTATTGGCTGATCGGCCTGCATGCGGCCGCCGGGCTGTTCCATCACTACTGGGTGCGCGACAACACGCTGATACGCATGCTGCCTAAATCGCGTAATCGCTGAAGTTGCGACAAATCAGCTTGATGAAACGTTTCTTCTAGCGACAAATGGCGCACGCAAGCGCTTGCGTAAGTAAATGTATCTGATTAGAGTCGGTGCCAATCGGCTCTGATCCAAAGGGGGCCGAACGACAAAAATAATAAAACCAGGAGCTCAGACATGAGCCTTGAACCCTTGCTGGAGATGCAGGGCATCAGCAAAACCTTCAACGGTTTGCGCGTGCTCAAAAATGTCGGCCTGAAGGTTTACCCCGGCGAAATCCACGCCTTGATGGGGGAGAACGGCGCCGGCAAATCCACTTTGATGAAAATCCTCTCCGGCGCTTATCAGGCCGATCCCGGCGGTGAAATCCGCATCGGCGGCGAGCCCATCGCCACGTTCAATCCCGCCACCGCCAAAGCCCTCGGCATCGCCGTGATCTACCAGGAACTGAGCCTGTGCCCGAACCTGAGCGTGGCTGAGAACATTTACCTGGGCCGTGAACTACGGCGTGGTTGGACCATTGACCGCGCCGGCATGCAGGACGGCTGCGTCGAGGTGCTGCAACGCCTGGGCGCCGAATTCACCCCGGCCACGCGGGTCAGCAGCCTGTCGATTGCCGAGCGCCAACTGGTGGAGATCGCCCGCGCTTTGCATGCCCACGCCAAGATCCTGGTGATGGACGAGCCCACCACGCCGCTGTCGTCCCGCGAAACGGATCGCCTGTTCGCGTTGATCAAACAGCTGCGCAGCCAAGGCCTGGCGATCATCTATATCAGCCACCGCATGGCCGAGATCTACGAGCTGTCGGACCGTGTATCGGTGCTGCGCGACGGCCAGTACATCGGCGAACTGACCCGCGAGGCGCTGTCGGCCGAGGTGCTGGTGAAAATGATGGTGGGCCGCGACTTGTCAGGGTTCTATAAAAAGGACCACGCGGCGTACGACCCCGGCGCCGTGGTGATGCGCGTGCGCGACATGGCCGACGGCAAACGCGTGCGCCAGTGCAGTTTCGACCTGCATGCCGGTGAGGTGCTGGGCATTGCCGGGCTGGTGGGGGCAGGGCGCACCGAGCTGGCGCGCCTGATCTTCGCCGCCGACCCGCGCACCAGCGGCACCCTGGAAGTGGTGGGCAAGACCGTCACCCAACTGCGCACCCCGGCGGACGCGATTCGTGCCGGCGTGGTGTACCTCACCGAAGACCGCAAGGCCCAGGGCCTGTTCCTCGACATGAGCGTGGCCGACAACATCAACGTCTGCGCCTGTGTGCCGGATGCCCGCGCCGGTGGTGTGCTCGACCGGGCGCACGCCGCGCAACGCTCGAATGACGCGATCAAGTCGCTGTCGATCCGCGTGGCGTCGGGCAAGGTCAACGTCGGCGCGTTATCCGGTGGCAACCAGCAGAAAGTCCTGCTGGCGCGCTTGCTGGAGGTCAAGCCCCATGTGCTGATCCTCGACGAACCCACCCGTGGCGTGGACATCGGCTCCAAATCCGAGATCTACCGCATCATCAATCAGCTGGCGCTGGCCGGGGTGGGCATTGTGGTGATTTCCAGCGAGCTGCCGGAAATCATCGGCACCTGCGACCGCGTGCTGATCATGCGCGAAGGCCAATTGGTGGCCGAAGTCGGCGGGGCTTCCGGCCACGCTATTTCCCAGGAACGTATTATCGACCTCGCCACCGGTGGCGATCAGGTGGCTGCCCATGGCTGACTCAAACAACACAATGACCCTCACACCCATAGGCAAAGCCGAACGCGCCCGCGAGCTGATGCGCACGGTCGGCATGTTGCCGGTGCTGGTGTTGCTGCTGGTGGGCTTTGCCCTGGCCAGTGAAAACTTCCTGACCTTGCAGAACCTGTCGATCATCACCCAGCAAGCCTCGGTGAACGTGGTGTTGGCGGCGGGCATGACCTTTGTGATTCTCACTGCCGGCATCGACCTGTCGGTGGGCGCGATCCTGGCGGCGTCGGCGGTGGTGGCGTTGCAGGCGTCGATGTCGCCGCAATTCGGTATGTTCGGGATCGCCGCCGGTATCGGCTTCGGGCTGTTACTCGGGCTGGTCAACGGTGGGCTGATCGCCTTTATGCGCCTGCCGCCGTTTATCGTCACCCTCGGCGCGCTCACTGCCATGCGTGGGCTGGCGCGGCTATTGGCCGACGACAAGACGGTGTTCAACCCGGATCTGCCGTTTGCGTTTATCGGTAACGACTCGATCCTTGGCGTGCCATGGCTGGTGGTGATTGCCGTGGCGGTGGTGGCGCTGTCGTGGTTTATCCTGCGCCGCACGGTGATGGGCGTGCAGATCTATTCGGTGGGCGGCAACCCAGAAGCGGCGCGGCTGTCGGGGATCAAGGTGTGGAAGGTGCTGTTGTTCGTCTACGCCATGTCCGGTGCGCTGGCCGGGCTGGGCGCGGTGATGAGCGCTTCGCGCCTGTTTGCCGCCAACGGCCTGCAACTCGGGCAATCCTACGAGCTGGATGCGATTGCCGCGGTGATCCTTGGCGGCACCAGCTTTACCGGCGGCGTCGGCACCATCGGTGGCACGCTGATCGGCGCGCTGATCATTGCCGTGCTCACCAATGGCCTGGTGCTGCTGGGGGTGTCGGATATCTGGCAATACATCATCAAAGGCATCGTGATCATTGGCGCGGTGGCACTGGACCGTTATCGCCAGTCCGGCGCGCGCACCTGATTTATCTCCTACAACAATCACAAGAGAGAAGCGCATGAACCTTAAACGCATCGTTCCCGTCATCGCCCTGGCCGCCCTGATGTCCCAGGCAGTACAGGCCCGTGAACTCAAAGCGCTGGGCATCAGCATGGGCTCGCTGGGCAACCCGTATTTCGTAACCCTGGCCGACGGTGCCACGGCGCGCGCCAAGGCGTTGAACCCCGACGTCAAGGTGACCTCGGTGTCCGCCGACTATGACCTGAGCAAACAGTTTTCCCAGATCGACAACTTCATCTCGTCCAAGGTCGACTTGATACTGCTCAACGCCGTCGACCCCTCGGCCATGGCCTCGGCGATCAAGAAAGCCCGCGACGCCGGCATCGTCGTAGTCGCCGTGGATGTGGACGCCAAGGGCGTGAACGCCACCGTACAGACCGACAACGTCGAAGCCGGCAAGCTGGCCTGCCAATACCTGGTGGACAAGCTCTCGGGCAAAGGCAATGTGATTATCCAGAATGGCCCGCAGGTCACCGCCGTGACCGACCGCGTCAAGGGCTGCAAAGCCGCATTGGCCGGCGCGCCGGACATCAAGGTGCTGTCCGACGATCAGGACGGTAAAGGTTCGCGCGAAGGCGGGCTGAACGTGATGCAGGGCTATCTCACCCGTTTCCCGAAAATCGACGGCCTGTTCGCGATCAACGACCCCCAAGCCATCGGTAGCGACCTGGCAGCCAAGCAGCTCAAGCGCAGCGGCATCATCATCACCTCGGTGGATGGCGCGCCGGACATCGAAAATGCACTGAAGAGCGATACGCAGATCCAGGCCTCCGCCAGCCAGGACCCGTGGGCCATGGCCCAGACCGCCGTGGATGTAGGCAATGACATTCTCAACGACAAAGCCCCGGCCGACGCGGTGACGTTGCTCACGCCGAAACTGATCACCCGCGACAATGTCGGCAGCTACAGCGGCTGGTCGAGCAAACACTGAGTCCGTCAGAGGAACCGTGCCATGGTCACCATGGACGATGTGGCAAGCCGCGCCGGGGTGTCGACTTCAACCGTTTCCCATGTGGTGAACGGCACCCGTAAAGTCAGCGCGGCGACGGTGCTGGCGGTGCAGCGTGCGATCCAGGATCTGGGTTATATCCCCAACACCCTGGCGCGCTCGCTGGCCCGTTCCAGCACCAGCACCATTGGCGTGGCGATTTCGGCGCTGTCCAATCACTACTTCAGCGAGACCGTGCACGCGATTGAAACCGAGTGCGCCAAGCACGGCTACATGATGCTGTTTGTCGACACCCATGATGACCCGCAGCAAGAGTTGCGGGTAGTGACGGCGCTGCATCATCGGCGTGTCGACGGTATTGTGCTGGCGCCGTCGAATGGGTCCCTGGCCCTGGAGTACCTGCGTGCCAACCAGATTCCGGCGGTGCTGGTGGATCGGATGATGAGCGCGCAATTTGATCAGGTCGGGGTGGAAAACGCGCGGTCCACGCAAACCTTGATCGAACACCTGATAAGCCACGGACACAGCCGTATCGGCTTTATCGCCGGGCGTGCGGGGTTCAGTACCACGGATGAGCGGGTGGCCGGCTACACGGCGGCGTTGCAGGCGGCGGGGTTGGCCGTTGATCCGCAGCTGTTGGTCAACGGCGGTTCCAGTACCGAGCCGGCTCGTCAGGCCACGGTGCAATTGTTGGGCCTGGAGTCGCCACCGACGGCGATTATGGCCGGTAATAACTTGATGACCCTGGGCGCGATGCACGCTCTGCGTGATGCGTACCTGGAGGTCCCGGCGCAGATGGCGTTGGTGGGGTTTGATGATTTTGATTGGGCAGACTTTTTCGTGCCGCGACTGACCCTGATCGCCCAGCCTGTGCAGGCGTTGGGTGCCCAGGCGGTCAATCTACTGCTGCAACGCATGGCGTCGCCCGCTGCGCCCACCCAGTGTGTGCGCCTGGCACCAACCCTGCGAATACGCAATTCCTGTGGCTGCCACTGATTGGAATCACATACGTATGAACAGTCCGGTTTCCTTGGGCATCGATCTCGGCACCTCTGAACTCAAAGCCATCCTGATGGACCTCGACGGCAACGTCCTGGCCCATGCCGGCGTGCGCCTGAGCGTTTCACGACGCCACAGCGGCTGGTCAGAACAGGCGCCGCAGGATTGGTGGCAAGCCTGTGTGCAGGCGCTGGGCCAGCTGCGCAGCCATCCGGCCTATACCGATGTGGCCTGTATCGGCCTGTCCGGGCAGATGCACGGCGCGGTGCTGTTGGGTGCGGACGACCGGGTGCTGTATCCGGCCATCCTGTGGGATGACTCCCGCGCCGTGGCCGAGGCAGAACGCCTGGGCGTAGATTTCGCCGATGTCACCGGCAGCCTGCCGATGGCCGGGCTTACCGCGCCGAAGTTGCTGTGGCTGCAGGAGCATGAACCAGAGGTGTTCAAGGCCATCGACTGCGTGTTGTCGCCCAAGGATTACCTGCGGTTGTGTCTGACTGGCGAGCGCATCAGCGAGATGTCCGACGCCGCCGGTACGCTGTGGCTGGATGTGGCCCGGCGCGAGTGGTTCATGCCGATGCTGCGCGCCACCGGCCTGGCGCCGTGGCAGATGCCTCGACTGGTTGAAGGCGGCGCGCCAAGCGCGCGGTTGACCGCGACGCAGCTGGGACTGTCGCCCGAGGTGGTGATTGCCGGCGGTGGCGGCGATAACCCGGTGGCAGCGGTGGGCATCGGTGCGGTCCATGCCGGGGACGGTTTCATCACCTTGGGCACCAGCGCGGCGATTGTGGCGATCACTGACCACGCCGCCGGCAACCCGGCCAGCGCGGTACATAGCTTCTGCCATGCGCTACCGGATCGCTGGTACACCATGGGCGCCATGCTCGCCGGTGCCAGTTGCTTACGTTGGGTCACGCGGTTGACCGGGATGGCGGATGAGCAAACCTTGCTAGCGCAGGTCCAGGCGCAATTACCGATCGAACAGGCCGTGCCGCTGCACACGCCGTTGTTCCTGCCGTACCTGGCCGGCGAACGCACGCCGCACAACGACCCCTTGTTGCGCGGCGGCTTTATGGGGCTGGGCCATGACTGCACACCGGCGATGCTCGGCTATGCGGTGATGGAGGGCGTCGGCTTCGGCCTGCTGGATGCGCTGCACGCGGTGCAATCGGCCGGTGCACAGGTCGGCGCCTGCGCTTTGGTAGGCGGCGGCGCGCGCAGCGAGTATTGGGCGCAGTTGCTGGCCAACATCCTGCAACGGGAGATCTACACGTTGCACGGCAGTGAACTGAGCGCCTGCATCGGCGCGGCGAAACTCGGGTTCATGGCAGTGGGCGAGGGCGCAGACTTGCTGGGGGCAGGTATGCCAATCAAGGCGCGCTACTTGCCGGATGCGACACAGAGGGATGTGTTGCAAGCACGCTATCGCCAGTTTCAAGGGCTCCTGAGCGCTGCCAAAACGTTGAGCGCCTGACTTTTTGCGGTGAGGGGGCTTGCCCCCCGATAGCGATGCGTCAGTGACAGTTGGGCTGACTGACCACTGAAGCGAGGGCAAGCCCCCCTCCCGCATTGTGGTCTTAAGTGATTTATTGATCCGCCAATGGCGGCAGTCGACGTTTGACCGGGGTTTTCTTGACGATGGCGGTGTTGGTTTCAGCGTAGGCATTGATACGGTCGAGGAGGGTGTCCAGGTGATCCATGGTGCGCACGTGCAGGCGCGCGATAAAGCAATCTTCGCCCGTCACTTTGTCGCACTCGGTGAATTCGGGAATCGCCTGGATCTGACGTTCTACCTCCTGCAATTTGCCCGGCAACGGGCGGATGCGCACGATGGCTTGCAGCAAATAGCCGAAATGTTTAGGGTCGATGGCGACGGTGTAATGAGTGAGCACACCGCGTTCCTCCAGGCGGCGCAAGCGCTCGCCCACGCTGGGGGAGGACAGCCCGGTGATGCCGGCCAAGGCTTTGAGGGACAGGCGTGAATCGTCCATCAAGGCGGTGATCAGCTGCTGGTCGATGGTATCGAGCATAGGTTTTGCCTAATAAATAAAGGTGAACACAGTGTTTTGCCTTTTTCAGGCGCTGGAGCGGCGAATAAGCAGATTGCCATAATTGAGCCTCACTTGAGGAGCTTCAATCATGGAACCATCCATTCGTCGCGGATCGTGGGAAATGATCGCCGCCATGCTTATCTCGGGCACTATTGGCTGGTTTGTGCTGGTGTCGGGCGTGTCGGTGATCGAAGTGGTGTTCTGGCGTTGTTTGTTCGGCGCATTCGCGCTGTTGCTGGTGTGCGCGCTGCTGGGGTACCTGCGCTCGGATCTGCTAAACGGCGCAGCACTCGGCTTAGCCATCATCAGTGGTGTGGCCATTGTCGGAAACTGGTTGCTGCTGTTCGCCTCTTATTCCCGCGCATCGATTGCCATCAGCACGGCGGTGTACAACGTGCAGCCGTTCTTGCTAGTGCTGCTGGCAGCGGTGTTTTTGCGAGAAAGTATCACGCTGCAGAAACTGGTATGGCTGAGCATAGCCTTTGCCGGCATGCTGGCGATTGTCGCCGCCCATGGTGAGCAAACGGACGGTGGTGATTACCTTGCCGGAATTGCCCTGGCCCTGGGGGCAGCGGTTTTGTATGCACTGGCCGCGTTGATCATCAAACACTTGAAAGCGGTGCCGCCACATTTGCTGGCCTTGATCCAGGTGACTACCGGCGCGGTGCTGCTCGCCCCCTTGGTGCCATGGAATAGCATGCCGGTGACGACCACTGCGTGGGCGGCATTGCTCGCCCTTGGCGTGGTGCATACCGGGTTGATGTATGTGTTGTTGTACGGAGCGATTCAAAAGCTGCCGACGGCGCTGACCGGCGCGCTGTCGTTTATCTACCCGATCGCGGCGATCTTCGTCGATTGGATCGCCTTCGGGTATCGTCTGGGCTGGCTGCAATGGCTAGGGGTGGCGGCGATTCTGCTGGCGGCGGCGGGGTTGCAGCGGGGCTGGTGGTGGCCCGGCTCCCGTAGCGTCAGTGCGTGCCCTGATAGATAAGTTTGTCCGGGTTGAAGTGTTCGACCACGCTGCCGGGTTGCGGCAAGCCCAGGATGTGGCCCTTGATCTTGCCCACCACATGCATTTCACACGGCTTGCAGTCGAATTTCAGGGTCAGCACTTCGTCGCCGTGGATCAATTGCATCGGCGCCACCTTGGTCTTCACGCCCGTGACGCCCTTGGCCTGTTTAGGGCACAGGTTGAACGAGAAGCGCAGGCAGTGCTTGGTGATCATCACCGGCACTTCGCCGGTTTCTTCATGGGCTTCGAAGGCCGCGTCGATCAACTTCACCCCGTGGCGGTGGTAGAAGTCGCGGGCTTTCTGATTGTAGACGTTGGCCAAAAACGACAGATGCGCTTCCGGGTACACCGGCGGCGGTGTGGTTTCGGCCTTGCGCCCACCACGGGGGTGCGCCGCGATACGGGCGGCGGTCAGCGCTTCGATGACTTCGCGGCGCAGTGCCTTGAGTTGCGAGTTGGGGATGAAGAACGCCTGCGGCGCATCCAGCTCGATGGCAGTGGCGTGGTATTCGGTGGTGCCCAGTTGGCCGAGCAGGTCGCGCAAGGTATCCAGCGCCTGTTCCGGTTTGTTGGCCACGCCGAACGGGCCGGGCAGGGTGACGCTGGCGCTGATGCCTTCCTCGCTGGTCGCGGTGACGTGCAACTGCTCTTCACGCAAACGCGCGACCCAAGCAAGGCCGATACGGCGCTCGGCCGAGGTCTTGAGCAGCGCCTGCTGCCAGTTATGGTCGAGGTTGCGGTTCAGCGGATGGTTGGGGCGCAGTTGGTGCAGGCCGGCCGGCATTTCATTCGGCTCGACGCGATAGCGGTAGCGCTTCTGGCCGTCTTCCTCGAACTCGCCCTTGGGCTCGGCGATGTTGGCGCGGAACCCCACCACTTCACGCTTGACCAGCACGTTCAGGCCATCGCCATTGGACAGTGGCTCATGGGTAACCACTTGCAGGTCGCGCTTGCCGGCTTTTTCCACCAGACCCACCGGCAGCCCGGTGAAAGTCGGGGTGTCGAAGGCGCCGATGTCGATCTTGCGCTCGCTGACAAAGTAGTCGGTGCTGCCACGGTGGAAGGTTTTTTCCGGGTCGGGCAGGAAGAAATGCGCGGTGCGGCCGCTGGAGGCACGGGCCAGGTCCGGGCGGTCTTCGAGGATGTCGTCCAGGCGCTGACGGTAGTAGGCGGTGATGTTCTTCACATAGCCCATGTCCTTGTAGCGACCTTCGATCTTGAACGAACGCACACCGGCCTCCACCAGCGCGCGCAGGTTGGCGCTCTGGTTGTTGTCTTTCATCGACAGCAGGTGTTTTTCAAAGGCCACGACGCGGCCTTGGTCGTCCTTCAAGGTGTACGGCAGGCGGCACGCCTGGGAGCAATCGCCGCGGTTGGCACTGCGGCCGTTCTGCGCGTGGGAGATATTGCACTGCCCGGAGAACGCCACGCACAGTGCGCCATGAATGAAGAACTCGATGGCGGCATCGGTCTCGTCGGCGATGGTGCGGATTTCCTGCAGGTTCAGCTCACGGGCCAATACCAGTTGGGAGAACCCGGCCTGATCGAGAAACTTGGCGCGGGCCAGGGTGCGGATATCGGTCTGGGTACTGGCATGCAGCTCGATGGGCGGGATATCCAGCTCCATCACCCCCAGGTCCTGCACGATCAGCGCGTCGACACCGGCGTCGTAGAGCTGATGGATCAGCTTGCGCGCCGGCTCCAGCTCGTTGTCATGCAGGATGGTATTGATGGTGGTGAACACCCGGGCGTGGTAGCGGCGGGCGAACTCGACCAGTTGAGCGATATCGCTCACTTCGTTGCACGCGTTGTGGCGCGCGCCGAAGCTGGGGCCGCCAATATAAATGGCGTCGGCGCCGTGCAGGATGGCCTCGCGGGCGATGGCCACATCGCGGGCAGGGCTGAGCAATTCCAGGTGGTGCTTGGGCAAGGACATAGTTTTTTTAGTCAGGCTTGTCACGGTTGAGGCGCGCATTGTAGCCGTGAAATGCCTGACCGGCATCACTTCAAGCCTTGGCCGCCATCGCGGTGACTTCCACGCGCATGCCCTCTACCGCCAGCGCCGCGACGCCAACCGCCGCACGCACGGGCCAGGGCTTGGCGAAAAATCGTTTGTAGACCTCATTGAAGGCCGCGCGATCGGCCATATCCGTCAGATAAATGGTCAGGTGCATCACCCGATCCATGGAACTGCCGGCTTTTTCCAGGGCGACTTTCAGCGCTTGCAGCGTGCATTCGCTTTGCAGGGTGATATCCCCCAGTTCCAGGCTGCCGTCGGCGCGAGTCGGGATCTGGGTCGACACCAGGATACCGTTGAAGCCGACAACGTCGGAAGAAATGGACTCGGCATCCGGGTCCGGAGTGTAAGACAGATCGTGGTTGGCCATGGGCACCTCTGGTGGGCAAAAACACAAAGGCGCCATGGTCCTCGAAATCATTGGCCAGGGCAAACCGAGGGCTATGGCAATACGCTTTTTTGACGCCAGAAAATAAAAATTAAAGCCGCGTAAAGTCGCTAAATCCGGGGCCGATAGCTACTTTAAGAAGCAGGTTCTCCGTACGGCAGAGGGTTCGTCATGTTCAATAACGCATTAAAAACAGAACTGGCGGCCAGGAAGGCCGAAGTCAACGAATACAAAGGGCTGAACGCTGCGTTGGAGCGCTCCATGGCGGTGGTCGAATTCGACCTGAATGGCAAGGTGCTGCGGGCTAACGACAACTTCATGAAAACCATGGGTTATAGCGCCGATCAACTGGCCAACAAATCCCATCGCGACTTCTGCTTGCCCGCACTGACCAACAGCCCAGCCTACAGCGAGTTCTGGGCGGATCTGCGTGCCGGCAAATTTGTCTCGGGGACCTTCAAACGGGTGGGTGCCAACGGCAAAACCGTCTGGTTGGAGGCCAGCTACAACCCGGTGCTGGATGAACGTGGCCAAGTGCTGAAAGTGGTCAAGTATGCCCTGGACGTCACCAGCAAGGTCGAGCAGGAAGCCGCAACCCGCAGCAAACTCGCGGCGCTGGACCGTGCCATGGCAGTGATCGAGTTCGATCTGAGTGGCCATGTACTGGACGCCAATCCCAATTTCCTCAATGTCATGGGTTACTCCCTGGCCGAGCTCAAGGGCAAGCACCACCGCATGTTTTGCGAGCCGAGCCTGGTCAACAGTGGCGAATACGCCGACTTCTGGCGCCGCTTGAACAACGGCGAATTCTTCACCGGGCAATTCAAGCGCATCGGCAAACATGGCCGCACGGTGTGGCTGGAAGCCAGTTACAACCCGGTGTATGACCTGGACGGCACGCTGCTGAAAATCGTCAAGTTCGCCAGCGATATCACCGAGCGCGTGGAAAAATTCGAGGAAGACTCGCGCGGCGCCTCGCGTGCCTACCATATCTCTTCGGAAACCGAGCGGTTTGCCGAACACGGCACTCAGGTTATCCACGACACCGCCACGGAAATGCGCCGGATTGCCGAAAACATCGGCGCCTCTGCGCGATTGGTGGGGCAGTTGGGTGACCGTTCGGAGCAGATTACCGCCATCGTCAATACCATCCGCGGCATTGCCGACCAGACCAACCTATTGGCCCTCAACGCGGCCATCGAAGCGGCCCGCGCCGGTGACCAGGGGCGCGGCTTTGCGGTGGTGGCCGACGAGGTTCGCCAGTTGGCCGGTCGCACCAGCCGTTCCACGGCGGAAATCGCCGAGATGATCGGCATGATCCTGTCGGAAACCCGCGACGCGGTGAGCAGCATGAATGCCACCCAGGAAGGCGCGCAGCGTGGCGTCAACCTGGCGGATCAGGCGGGTTCGGTGATTCTGCAGATACGCACCAGCACCAGCGATGCCGTGAAGGCGGTGAGCATGTTTGCGTCGAAGCTGGATGAATCGGAAGTGATTCCGAAAACTGCGGTGGGCTGGGTTGGCTGACCGAGGGGCAGACCCGCGTGGGAGGAGGGGGCAGCCCCCTCGATCCACGGGGGTAGTTACTCTTTTACGTCCATGAATTCTTTGGCCCAGGCTACGTAGCTCTCGGGCAACGTATAGGTGTGGGTCAACTCGGTGGCACTGAGGTTCGAAGTGCTGTGGGTCAGTTGGCGTTGGGCGCGCAGGCTGTCGTAGGTCGCCTTGATCGCCGCGAAGTACGCGCCATGGCCGGCCACAATGACCCGCACACCCAGGCTGGCCAGGCGTTGCGCGTCGTTGAGTTTGGGATTGCCGTAGGTCACCAGCATCAACGGCACCGTGAGGTCTTCCGCAATTTTCTCCAAGTGCTCGAAGTCGCTGACGCCCACCATGCAGATGCCATCGGCACCGGCTTTCTGATAGGCCAGGGTGCGTTCGATCACCGCTTCGGTCGGTAATACGCCGGCGTTGGTGCGGGCAATGATCGACAGCTCTGGGTCAACCCGCGCTTCCAGCGCCGCGCGAACTTTACCGATACCTTCGTCTATGGAAATTAAATCCGTGGACTTGCGCCCGAATTGCGCCGGCAGCAGCGTGTCTTCGATGGTCAGTGCTGCAACGCCGGCACGTTCCAGTTCTTCAACGGTGCGCATCACATTCAGCGCATTGCCGTAACCGTGATCGGCATCGGCAATAAAGGGCAACTGCGCGACACGACCGATGCGGGTGGCTTGCTCAACGAACTCACTCAGCGTGATCAACGCAAAATCGGGGGCCGCCAGAACCTGCAACGAAGCCACGGAGCCGCCCAGGATACCGACCTCGAAACCCAGGTCGGCGGCAATCCTTGCCGACATCGGATCAAACACGGAAGCGGTTTCAACGCACGCAGGCGTTGCCAACAATTCACGAAAATTAACGCGCAAGGCTGAGTGGGACTTTTTTGGCATGATCTTTCCTGGTTGGGGCCATTGACGACATACGATCAATGCCTATTGGTAGACGTGTGAGACTACCACGTAGGAAAACGCGGGATTATGACGTTTGAGAATGGGGTATGCGGGAAGCACATAGGGCGGGGTTGATGATTTACATCCAAGACCCTGACACATAATTTAACATAATATACATTATGCGTAATTCAATGTTACATAATCAGAGGCGATGCCCGTCACATTTCAACGGGCAAAACCCCTCGCTGTGTCAAACCTGAGCGAACCCGCCATCCACGAACATCTCGCTGCCGGTCATAAAACTGCTTTCGTCCGACGCCAGGAACAATGCGGCCGCTGCCACCTCTTCGGCTTGACCAATTCGGCCCAGAGGAATCTGCCCAGTCATGTCGTCAATGATTGCGTCTTTCTGACCGGTGCCGCTCAATGCCAGGTCCAGCCCCGGTGTCGAGATCGGTCCAGGAGAAATAACGTTGACGCGAATGCCTGTTCCTTTAAGGTCCAGCGCCCAGCTTCTGGCGAAATTGCGCAGTGCCGCCTTGGTTGCGCTGTAAACGCTGAATGCTGGTGTGCCCATGGTGCCAGTCGTAGAACCGGTGAGCATGATCGAGCTGCCGGCGCTCATCAGTGGCAGCGCGTTTTGCACGGTGAACAGTGTGCCTTTGACGTTGATGCCAAATGTGCGGTCGAACGATGCTTCGGTAATTGAACCGATAGGCTCGAAATCACCTAGGCCTGCGTTGGCGAATAGCACATCAATCCGACCCTTAGTCGCCTTGATCTGCGCGAAGATGCGTTCCAGATCACCCAGTTTGGCAATATCACCCTGGATGGCGATGGCGTGCGGGCCGATCAGGTCGAGCGCCTTGTCGAGTTCTTCTTGCCTGCGGCCGACGATGACGACCTGCGCGCCTTCCTGCGCAAAGCGAATCGCGCTGGCCAAGCCTATGCCGCTGTTGCCACCGGTGATGACTGCAATCTTGCCGTTGAGCCTGCTCATGTTGGACTCCAAGTATGTGGAGGCACAACTGTAGATCCGGACTATTCTTTTGAATAGTATGCACCTTTTGGTAAGTACCCTATGGAGTGCCCGAATCATGGCTAATACGTCATTCAACTGCGGCCTTGAAGCTGCGCTCGCCGTGATCGGCGGCAAATGGAAACCGCTGGTGCTCTACAACCTGGCGAAGGATGTCCATCGCTACGGCGAATTGCGCCGCGCCATCGGTGGCGTGACCGATAAAGTGTTGATTCAGCAACTCAAGGAATTGGAGCGCGATGAGATCATCGTGCGAATCGATTTTCAGGAGATCCCGCCGAAGGTCGAGTATTCCCTGACACCGTTCGGCGAATCCCTGGCCACTGCGCTGGGCACCTTATGTGCCTGGGGCACCGAACATATGCAGACGGTGGAACGTATCAGCCAGCGACGTGCGGCCGCCCTCGCCCAGTCTTGAGCCCCCTCTTCTGGCATCCAACTCAACTAAATGACTATTTAGTTGAGTTAAATCAATAGCTTACGAAATCAAAGCTGAAACCGATCCACCGACTGCGACAGCTTGCCAGCCAGGTTCGACAGCTCGTCCGTGGTCGACGCTGTCTGCCCTATCACACGACTGTTGTTCTCCGACATCCCAGCAATCATCTCCACCTGATGGGAGATTTCATTGCTGGCCAGGCTCTGTTCACTGATGGTGCGTGAAATGTCGTGCACCAGTTCCGTCGTGTTGAGGGTTGCCTGCAGGATCTCGCGAATGGCGCGTTCCACATCGGCGGTAACAGCCATGCCTTTGTCCACTTGAGCGACGCCCTCCTCCATGCTGGTTACCGCTTCCCGGGTACTTTGCTGGATGCGCCCAACCATGCTGGCGATTTCCTGGGTCGACGCACTGGTACGCCCCGCGAGGCTGCGCACTTCATCGGCCACCACCGCAAAACCGCGGCCCTGCTCCCCGGCCCGCGCCGCTTCAATGGCTGCGTTGAGGGCCAGCAGGTTGGTTTGGTCAGCGATGCCTTTGATCACTTGGATGATGCTGTAGATCGCCTCGGATTCCTTGTCCAGGGTGCGGATCACCTGGGCCGATTGCTGGGAGGAACGGGCGATACCGTCCATGTCGCTGACCACCTGGTGTATGACTCGCCCACCGTCCTTGGCCAGGGCTTCGGCCTGGTTAGCCATTTCCAGTGCGTGCCCGGCGTGGCGGGTGATTTCTTCGATACTGGCAGTCATTTCACTGGCGGCAGCGGCCATGGTGCTGGCGGCTGAACTTTGCTGCTGGCTGCTGTTGGCGACTTCATGACAGCCATGACTCAGTTGTTCGGTAACGCCGGTGATGCCGTGTGCGTTGCTGCGCACTACGTCGATCATGCCGCGCAAATCACGCTGCATGGTCGCCAGGCTGCGGATCAGCGAACTGGCTTCGTCTTTGCGATGCGGCTCGACAATGGTTTCGCTCAAGTTGCCCCGGGCGATGCTGGCGGCAATCCGGCTAGCGGACTGCAGTGGGCCCATGATGCTCAGCATCACCCAACGGCCTTGCGCCAAGAGCAGCAACAGGCTGGCAATCAGCACCGCCCCCAGGGTGAAATTGGCACTGCGAATTGTCTGTTGGGTGCTGGCGCCGGTCTGCTGGGTATTGCTTTCGATCAGCTCGCTCAGCGTTGCCAGTTGATCTTCCAGTTGGGTGAACGCCTTATTGAACGTCTCCAATTCGCCGCGAGCGGCTTCCGGGTTGTCCAGGGCCAGCGCGACGATGCGTTCGGCAGCGCTGATATAGGTATCGAGCGCTGGCTTGGTGCTTTCCAACTTGGTCCTGAGCGTCTCGTCCAACGGCAGCTTGAGGTTCTCTGCCAGCATCTGGCGAAAATGCTCCGCGTGCTCCTTGAGCGAAATGCTGACTTCGTCCTTGCTACTGGTGCTCTTACCCAGCCCAACCAACATGGCAGACAACACATCGGCACGCAGAGCGTCGTGCATCATGTCGGCTTCCATATGGTTGCGCAGCACCGTCATGCTGACCTCATTTTCGCGCACGGCGTCGCTCATCCGAGCGTTCCCCAGATAACTGACCAAGCTCATCAGCATGGCAGTCAACAATCCAGTCGCAATCAGCAGCATCAAGCGTAATTTGATCGTCATGCGGGTATCCCTGTGCCTGGAACGCCGGTTGAAAAGCCAACCGCCTGAGCGTCGTTAGTACCGTTATCGGCATCTTGTCCCTGTTATTGAAGCCTAAGTTTGCGGATCTGCGCGGATCCCTTAAGCTGAGCGGCCTTTGCTTGGCCCGGAATTGCTCCATGTCTCGACGTATTGCCCATCTCGCCCTGCTGCTGGGGTTGATCACCGCCATCGGCCCCTTCGCCATCGACAGTTACCTCCCTGCCCTCCCTACCCTGGGCGCGAGCCTGCACGCATCACCGGCGGCGGTGCAGATGAGCCTGACGGTGTTCTTTATCGTGATCGGCGTGTGCCAGCTGTTTTACGGGCCGATCAGCGATGTATTCGGGCGCAAGCCGCCGATTTATGCCGGGTTGGTGATTTTCGCGGTGGGCAGCATCGGTTGCGCATTGGCGCCGACCATTGAAGTGCTGATTGCCTTTCGCGCAATGCAGGCGTTCGGGGCCTGCGCCGGCATGGTGGTGCCCCGCGCCATTGTGCGCGACCTGTACACCGGCCATGAAGCCGCGCGGCTGATGTCCCTGCTGATGCTGGTGATGAGTGTTTCGCCGATTCTCGCGCCGTTGGCCGGCAGCCTGGTAATTTCCCTGTGGAGCTGGCGCGAAGTGTTTGCCGTGCTGGCGGTGGTGGCTGTGCTGTGCCTGGTGATGACTGTCGTGCAATTGCCCGAGACTCACCCGGCGGAGCGCCGCCTGGGTAAAACCCTGGGCAGCGCCTTCAGCAGCTACGGCGGTTTGCTGCGTGACCGTGTATTCATGGGGTTGTCGTTGGTGTGCGGCTTCGGGCTGGCCACGTTTTTCGTGTTTATCGGCAGCGCGCCGTTCGTGTACATCGAGCACTTCGGCCTGACGCCGACCCAATTCAGCCTGGCATTCGCCCTTAACGCCGCGTCGTTTTTCGCCATGAGCCAACTGACTGCGCGCCTCAGCGCGCGTTTTGGCCTGGCGCCGCTGATTCGCGGTTCGGTGATCGGTGTGGCGGTGGTGATGAGCCTGCTGGCAATCACCACGCTGTGGTCCGGCAACCTGGCCTTGATGATGTCGCTGCTGTTTATCGGCTTTGGTTTTCTCGGCCTGCTGCTGCCGGCGGCCGGCGTGCTGTCCATGGAGGACCACGGCGCCGTAGCGGGCTCTGCCTCGGCGTTGCTCGGCGCGATTCAAATGATCACCGGCGCGGTGTGCATGAGCCTGGTCGGTGTGTTCGCCGACCACACGCCAGCGCCGATGCTGGTGGGGATCGCACTGTGCGCCGTCGCGGCACTCCTCACGGTGCTGTGGACCTTACGCCGCTTGCCAGCGCATTTGGCGAGCGCCCCGCCCTCCTCCTGACAGGCACCATTCGTCGGGCTTGGCCGGCATCCATTACAACTATCGGCGGGCCGAAAAACACTAACTCCATAGCTGTTTCACACACCTATGGAGACCGACAATGACTGATTACCCACGCCCGCCGTTCGCCCCGCAAGCCCAAAGCGTTCCGGGTACCCAGAAAAAAATGGATCCGTACCCGGACTGTGGCGAACAGAGCTACAAGGGCTCCGGCCGCCTGGCCAACAAAATTGCCCTGATCACCGGCGCCGACAGCGGCATCGGCCGCGCAGTCGCCATCGCGTTTGCCCGTGAAGGCGCCGACGTGGCCATCGCCTATCTGGATGAGCACGAAGACGCTCAGGAGACCGCGCGTTGGGTCGAAGAAGCCGGCCGTCAGTGCCTGCTGCTGCCCGGCGATATTGCGCAAAAAGCCACCTGCCAGGCGCTGGTGGACAAGACCGTCGAACAGTTCGGCCGTATCGATGTGCTGGTCAATAACGCCGCGTTTCAGATGAGCCATGAAACCCTCGAAGAAATCGAGGATGAAGAATGGGTCAAGACCTTCGATATCAACATCACCGCCATGTTTCGCATCTGCAAGGCGGCTTTGCCGCACATGAAGGCCGGCAGCTCGATTATCAACACCACATCGGTCAATTCCGACATGCCCAAGCCGACATTATTGCCCTACGCCGCCACCAAGGGCGCCATCGCCAACTTCACCGGGGGCCTGGCCCAGATGCTCGGCAGCAAGGGGATTCGTGTCAACAGCGTCGCCCCTGGCCCGATCTGGACGCCGCTGATCGTGGCCACCATGACCGACGAGGATGTGCAGAACTTCGGCAGCGAAACCCCGCTGGGCCGCCCCGGGCAACCGGTGGAAGTGGCGCCGATCTATGTATTACTGGCCTCGGACGAAGCCAGCTACATCTCCGGCTCGCGTTACGCCGTCACCGGCGGCAAGCCTATCCTCTGACCGTTCTACAAATCGAACCGATCCACTGCCCGCCGCCGCTCATTGTCGTCGCGAACGTCATAGCTGGCGGTGGTCTGGATATTGGTGTGGTGCGCCAGTTTCTGCGCAATCGACAGGTCATGCTCCTCGATCACTCGCGTGATGAACGAGCGGCGGAAGTCATGGGGCATGATCTTCACGCCGACCTGTTCGCCGCGTTGGCGGGCGATGTAGTAAATCGCGTGTTTGGTGATGCGTTCACGGGTGATATGACTGCCACGGCGGATGCGGTTAAACAGAAAGCTGTCATCCTCCTCGCCCTCCTTGAGCTGATCACGACGAAACGCCAGCCACGCCTGCAGTTTGGCAAAGGCCCAATCCGGCGCGTATTTGACCAGTTCCTTATTGCCCTTGCCGATGACCCGCAGGCTGCGTTCGGCGAAGTCGACCTGCGCGAGGTCGAGGTTGACCGACTCCGATTTGCGCATGCCTGAGCCGTAGAGAATGCCGATCACCGCGGCATCACGCAGGCCCTGGGGACGTGGGTCGGCGGCGCAGGCTTCCATCATTTCGCGGATCAACGTGCGGCGCAGATTGCGCCCCTGACCCAGGCGCGTGCCGGCGGATGCCTTGACCGTGCGCATCTTGAGCAGGTGTTCCTGAGTGATCAGGCTCATGCGCCAGGCTTCATTCATCACCCCACGTACGGCATTAACGTACAGCGATGAGGTGTTGGGTGCGTAACCGTCTTCGCGCAGCGCCGCCACCAGGGCGATGACATGTTCGGGCTGCAGCAGGTGCCAGTCGATCTCTTCAAGATTGATGTCTTCGTAGCCCAGGCGGTCGGCGGCGTCTTGCAGCACATAGCGCATGGTCAATTGGCTGGAAGGTGCCAGGCGGGTGAGGTAAAGGGTCAGGGGGTTGCGCAGAAACTCAGTCAATGTAATTCAGCCTTTGGATTAAATACCCCGATCAACTCATTGTTTCATCGAGGTATTTAGTGAATTGGCGAAGGCCGAGTCTAGCGCATGACCGACCCTGGCACAAAATCACGGGGCGGTTTCTTCGTCCTCGGTGGGTTCCTGGGGCTGGGTCTGGGCCTGGCTCCATTCGGCGTCCTGTTTCTGCATCAGGGCAAACCAGTGCTGACGCATGAACGGCAAGTACGCCTGCGGTGCCTTGGCGAAATCCTTCTCGTCGCGGTAGCAGCCCGGCAATGGCAGCTCGGTGCCCTGCTCCTTGTACTGACTGACCAGCGCCTGTTGGCCGGCCACGCTACAGTCCTTGGGCAACGGCATGCCGCGCAGCGCGCCAGCCTCTTCATCCCACCAAGCCGCCCCGTAGCGGTCGACGCCGCGCAGGCGGTACTTCTCGGATTTGCCCACATGCATGATCAGCTTGAATTCATTAGGGCTGACGTCGCTGGTGCAGGTCAGCGAATAGCCGACGACGGTCTGGGTGATGCCATCCCCGTTCAGGTCAGTGACTTTGGTGGCGGTTCGGTCGAAACGCAGGGCCGCATCGAATTGGCAGTGCTGCACATCGTCGTAGAGCATCCACATACGCTTGGGGCGTTTGCCGTCAATCAGGTACTGGGCGGCGTAGACAAATGCAGACTGGGTGCCGTCATCGTCCCGTTCGTTGAGCTGCTCGGCGAGTACCAGCAGGTTTTTGCCCTGGCGGTCGTCCCAGGTGTAGGCCGCGATCTGCTTGCCGCGTACTTCCACGCCTTCGGGCACCTGATCGATGCTGGTCAGCGCCACCCCGTCGTCCGCCCGCACCGTGGAAATACAGGCCACGCCCAACAACAACCCCATCAATACCGGCCGCAACTGGCCGCGTAAAAGCTGCACGCTATTCATCCGTCTGCCCTGGCAATAGATGGCTTACTTTACCGGCACTTGAGCGCCAATGCAGAGAAGATTCTTCATGTGGCGCTGAACTGCCCATTGTGCCGTTGAGGGTGGAACCAAGGCCTTTGAAAATCGCTCCTATTCAACCGCCTAATAGAACCCGGACGCCCCTGGGTGGCTTAGCTGAACCCTGGCTGTCTACCTGTCAAATAAACGAGTTTTTCATCCGGCTTTCATATTCGTTCCACATTTTTACGCTTAATCTTAAACCCAGTACTTCATAGCAATCCGCGCTTTACCGGCTAACCTGTTGATTATGTTTCATCTTTAGCTGTGCATTAACGCGCGCTCGCCTTTGTTTTGCTGCTGCTTTAACGCTCCAAGCTGCGCTAACCCCCGAGGTCATGAATCTTTGAAACCCTACCCTATTCATTGCGTGTCGATCGTTATCCCGGTCTACAACGAACAAGACAGCCTGCCTGAGTTGTTGCGTCGTACCACGGCAGCCTGCAAACAGTTGGCCTACGAATACGAAATCATCCTGGTGGATGACGGTAGCCGCGACAATTCCGCTCAATTGCTCGAAGACGCCGCCGCAGAGGATGGCAGCAACGTTGTCGCGGTGATCCTCAACCGTAACTACGGGCAGCATGCGGCGATCATGGCCGGGTTCGAGCAGTGCCGGGGCGAGGTAGTGATCACCCTGGACGCCGACCTGCAGAACCCGCCGGAAGAAATCCCGCGTCTGGTTGAACAAGCCGCCCTGGGCTACGACGTGGTCGCCACCGTGCGCAATAACCGTCAGGACTCCGCCTTCCGCCGCTGGCCGTCGCGGCTGATCAACCTCGCGGTACAGCGCTCCACCGGCGTGGCCATGACCGACTACGGCTGCATGCTGCGCGCCTACCGCCGCACCATCGTCGACGCCATGCTCGCCTGCCGCGAGCGCAGTACCTTCATTCCGATCCTGGCCAACGGTTTTGCCCGCCACACCACTGAGATTCTGGTGCACCACGCCGAGCGTGAACACGGCGAATCCAAATACAGCGCCATGCGCCTGATCAGCCTGATGTTCGATCTGCTGACCTGCATGACCACCACCCCATTGCGCCTGCTGTCCATCGTCGGCTTCAGCCTGGCGGCGCTGGGCATGCTGTTTGCCTTTGCGTTGATCATTCTGCGCTTGGCCTTCGGCGCGCAGTGGGCCGGCGACGGCATGTTCGTGCTGTTTGCGGTGCTGTTCGTGTTCACCGGGGGCCAGTTCATCGGCATGGGCCTGTTGGGTGAATACCTGGGCCGCATGTACAGCGATGTGCGCGCCCGCCCGCGTTTCTTCATTGAAAAAGTGCTGCGCAACCAACCGGCGGCACCGGCGCCTGTGGTCGTCGTCGACGGCCTGGCGTCTTCCCATACTTCTACTTCTCCCGATCAGGTTCAGTCATGAGTTCAAAAGCCGTTGTATTTGCGTACCACGATATTGGATGTGCAGGCATTGAAGCGCTGCTCAATGCCGGTTACGACATCGCTGCCGTGTTCACCCATGCCGATGATCCCAAGGAAAACAATTTCTACGGCTCCGTGGCCCAGTTGTGCGCGCGCAACGGCATCCCCGTGCACGCGCCGGAAGACGCCAACCACCCGCTGTGGGTCGAGCGCATCGCCAAACTCAAACCCGACTACCTCTTCTCGTTCTACTACCGCAACCTGCTGAGCGAAGCCCTGCTGGGCACTGCCAGCAAAGGCGCGTTCAACCTGCACGGTTCGTTGCTGCCTAAATACCGCGGCCGCGCGCCGGCCAACTGGGTGCTGGTCAATGGCGAAACCGAAACCGGCGTGACCCTGCACCGCATGGTCAAACGTGCTGATGCCGGCGCGATCCTGGCTCAGCAAAAAGTCACCATCGAGCGCAGCGACACCGGCCTGACCCTGCACGCCAAACTGCGTGACGCGGCCACCACTCTTCTGCGTGACGCCCTGCCGCAACTGGCTGCGGGCAAGCTCACGGAAACCGCTCAGGACGACAGCCAGGCCACCTATTTCGGGCGCCGCACGGCCGCCGACGGCAAACTGGAGTGGAAAAAACCGGCTGAAGAATTGTTCAACCTGGTGCGCGCGGTCACCCAACCCTACCCTGGCGCCTTCTGCGCCGTGGGTGAGCACAAGCTCATCGTGTGGCAGGCCGAAGTGGTCAAGGGCAACGATGGCCTTGCGCCGGGCCGGGTGATCAGCGTCAACCCGCTGCGCATCGCCTGCGGTGAAGACTCCCTGGTGATCACGTTCGGTCAGCGTAACGACAACGGTCTATACCAGGCCGGCCCGTCCCTGGCCGACGAACTGGGCCTGGTGGACGGCTCCGTGCTGCGCGGCGCCGAATCCGGCCGTAAGCCACGCCGCACCCGCGTGCTGATCCTGGGGGTGAACGGCTTTATTGGTAACCACCTGTCCGAACGCCTGCTGCGTGACGACCGTTACGAAGTCTACGGCCTGGACATCGGCTCCGACGCCATCGAGCGCCTGCGCAGCCACCCCAACTTCCATTATGTGGAAGGCGATATCAGCATCCACACCGAGTGGATCGAGTACCACATCAAGAAGTGCGACGTGGTCCTGCCGCTGGTGGCCATCGCCACGCCAATCGAATACACCCGCAACCCGCTGCGCGTGTTCGAGCTGGACTTCGAAGAAAACCTCAAGCTGGTGCGCTACTGCGTCAAGTACAACAAGCGCGTGATCTTCCCGTCGACCTCGGAAGTCTATGGCATGTGCCAGGACCAGTACTTCGACGAAGACACCTCCAACCTGGTGGTCGGCCCGGTCAACAAGCAACGCTGGATCTACTCGGTATCCAAGCAGCTGCTGGACCGCGTGATCTGGGCCTACGGCGACAAGGGCCTGAAGTTCACCCTGTTCCGCCCCTTCAACTGGATGGGCCCACGTCTGGACCGCTTGGATTCGGCGCGTATCGGCAGCTCCCGGGCAATCACTCAGTTGATCCTGAACCTGGTGGAAGGCACGCCGATCCGCCTGTTCGACGGCGGCGAGCAAAAACGCTGCTTCACCGACATCGCCGACGGCATCGAAGCCCTGGCGCGCATCATCGATAACGATAATGACGCGTGCAACGGCCAGATCATCAATATCGGCAACCCGGAAAACGAAGCCAGCATCCGCCAGTTGGGTGAAGAGCTGCTGCGCCAGTTCGAGGCCCACCCGCTGCGTGGCAACTTCCCGCCATTCGCCGGTTTCCGCGATGTCGAAAGCAAGGCGTTCTACGGCAATGGTTATCAGGACGTGGCGCACCGCAAACCGAGCATCGAAAACGCCAAGCGCCTGTTGAACTGGGCACCGACCGTGGAGATGAGCGAAACCATCGGCAATACCCTGGACTTCTTCCTGCGTGAAGCCATGCTCGAACAGGCGGACAAGCGCTGATGCAGGCAGGTCTTCGCATCGACGTCGACACCTACCGTGGCACCCGCGAAGGCGTGCCACGGTTGCTCGAATCCCTGGATGAAGCCAGGGTAAAAGCGACGTTCTTCTTCAGCGTCGGCCCGGACAACATGGGGCGCCACCTGTGGCGCCTGATCCGCCCGCAGTTCCTGTGGAAGATGCTGCGTTCCAACGCCGCCGGCCTGTATGGCTGGGACATTCTGCTGGCCGGCACCGCCTGGCCAGGCAAGCCCATTGGCCGCGACCTGGGGCATTTGATGCGCCAAGCCAAGGCCGCCGGGCATGAAGTCGGCCTGCACGCCTGGGACCACCATGGCTGGCAAGCCAACACCGGGCGCTGGAGCGAGGCACAGTTGATCGAGCAGATTCGGCGCGGCGTGGACACCTTGAACGACATCCTTGGCGAGCCCATCGATTGTTCCGCGGCCGCCGGCTGGCGTGCCGATGAACGCGTGGTGCAAGCCAAGCAGGGGTTCAACTTTCGCTACAACAGCGATTGCCGGGGTACCAGCCTGTTTCGACCGACACTGGCCGATGGCAGCGCGGGCACGCCACAAATTCCGGTGGACCTGCCGACCTTCGACGAAGTGGTCGGGCCGGTGGTGGCCGCCAACGACTTCAATCGCTACATCCTTGATCGCTTCGCAGCGTCGAAGCTCAACGTCTACACGATCCATGCAGAAGTAGAAGGGATTCTGATGGCTAACGATTTTCGCCAGCTGCTTGCCCAGGCAAAGCAGCGCGGCATCGACTTCACACCTCTGGGCGACTTGTTGCCCACCGATCTGACCCGCCTGCCCCAGCAGCAGCTGGTGCGTGGCGCGTTGAGCGGCCGCGAGGGGTGGCTGGGAGTGCAGCAGGCATGATGCGCCGATGGGCATTGCCCCTGCTCCTGTTGGCATTCGCGCTGTGTTACCTGGCGCCGCTGGCCACCCATGGCCTGTGGATTCCCGACGAGACCCGCTACGCGCAGATCAGCCAGGAAATGCTGCTGACCGGTAAATGGGCCGCGCCACACTTTATGGGCATCCGCTACTTCGAAAAACCGGCCGCCGGCTATTGGATGATCGCGCTCGGCCAGGCGATGTTCGGGCAGAACCTGTTCGGCGTGCGTTTCGCGTCCGCCTTGAGCACCGGCCTGAGCATCCTGCTGGTGTATCTGGTAGCGCGCCGCCTGTGGAATGACCCGCGCAAAAGCCTGGTCAGCACCTTGCTGTATATGAGTTTTGTCAGTGTGGCGGCCCTGGGCGGCTACGCCAATCTCGACCCGCAGTTCACTTTTTGGGTCAACCTGACCGGCGTAGCTTTGTGGTTTTGCTTCGACAGCCGTACCCGCAACGGGCGCCTGGGCGCGTGGGCACTCTTGGGCTTTGCCTGCGGCATGGGTTTTATGACCAAGGGTTTTCTCGCCTGGTTGCTGCCGGTATTGATCGCCCTGCCCTACGCGCTGTGGCAGAAACGCTTACGCGAGCTGCTCGGTTACGGCCTGGTGGCGGTGCTGGTGGCGGTGGCCGTCAGCTTGCCGTGGGCGCTGGCCGTACACCTGCAAGAACCGGAGTTCTGGCACTTCTTCTTCTGGCACGAGCATATCCAGCGCTTCGCCGGCGAAGATGCCCAGCACGCCGAGCCGTTCTGGTACTACCTGCCCTTGCTGGTCGGCTTCAGCCTACCGTGGGTGGCGCTGTTGCCCGCCACCGTCAAACAGGCCTGGCTGGAGAAACGCACGGCCTCTATCGGTTTCCTGTTGCTGTGGCTGCTGATGCCCTTGGCGTTTTTTAGCCTGGCCAAAGGCAAGTTGCCCTCCTACATCATGCCGTGCCTGTTGCCGCTGGCGCTGCTGATGGGCCATGCGCTGGCCGATAAACTGGCCCAGGGCCGTGGCCGTGCGCTGCGCATCAACGGCTGGCTGAATCTGGTATTGGGCATCGTGGCGTTGCTGGCATTAAGTTGGTTCCAGCTGAAAAAGCCTGTGTATGAGCACGGTACCGAAACCCTGAGCCTGGTACTGGTCTTCGTACTGTTAATTGGCTGGATCTTCACCAACCTGCTGCAAGCGGCACGGCCGCTGCATCTTTGGGCGGCGCCGGCCATCGGCAGCTGGTTGCTGGTGGTCCTGGCCCCGGCGGCCTTGCCCCACTCGGTGGTTTATAACAAAACCCCGGATCAGTTCATCATCGATCACCTACCGGAACTGAAACAGACCGGCGCCCTGCTGAGCAATGACCTGGGCGCCGCGTCGGCCTTGGCCTGGCGGGTCAAGCGTGCGGACGTGACCCTCTATAACACCGTCGGCGAAGTCAAATACGGCTTGGCCTTCGCTGATGCAGCCCATCACAAGGTCGACATGACCCAGGTTCAGCAATGGATGAACGACGCGCGCAAACGCGGCGCGGTCGGCGTGGTGATGCGGGTCAAGGGTGACGACGAAGTCGCCGAAGTGAACCTGCTGCCCCAGGACGGCAAGCGCTATGAGCAAGGCAATCTGGTGATTCTGATCTTCCCGCAGGTCTCGTCATGATCACCCTGTTGCTGCTATTGGCCGCTTGCTTGCTGACCTGCATGGGCCAGGTCTCGCAGAAATTCGCCGTGGAAGGCTGGCGTGACCAGCCGCCCGGTTGGGCACTGAAGCTGCGTTCGCCGTGGTTGTGGTCCGCACTGCTGTGCCTGGGCTTCGGGCTGTTGGTATGGCTGCTGGTGTTGCAACGCCTTGAGGTGGGCATCGCTTACCCGATGCTCAGCCTGAATTTTGTGTTGGTCACCCTGGTGGCGCGCTTTGTGTTCAAGGAGCCCATTGATACTCGGCACTGGCTGGGCGTCGCGCTGGTGATCGCCGGTGTAGCGCTGCTGGGGCGTCAGGTATGAGCCGGGCGCGCGGGTTTGCCCTGGCGTTGGGCAGCGTCGGCCTGGTCAGCGTGGCCCAGTTGGGCATGCGTTGGAGCATGACGCGTTTACCGCTGCCCCATGAATGGCTCAATGCGCAGATCGATCTCGCAGCCCTCGGGGTGGTGTTTCTGGCGATCTGTGCCTATGCCCTGTCGATGCTTTGTTGGTTGGTGGCCCTCAAGCACCTGCCGCTGGGGCGGGCCTATTCGCTGCTGAGTATCAGCTACGCGCTGGTGTATCTGCTGGCGGCCGGCCTGCCGGTGTTCAACGAACATTTTTCGCTTTCGAAAACCCTCGGGGTGGCATTTGTCATCCTGGGTGTGCTGGTTATCAACTCTCGTCGCACTTGCTCTACAAGTCCCAGGAATGCCCCATGAAAATCAGCGTATTTGGTAGTGGTTACGTCGGCCTGGTGCAGGCCACTGTGTTGGCCGAAGTCGGTCATGATGTGATCTGCATGGACGTCGATCAAAACAAGGTCAAGCAGCTGCAGCAAGGCCATGTGAGCATCTTCGAGCCGGGGCTGGCCGCAATGGTCAAGGAGAACCTCGAAAGCGGTCGGCTGCACTTTACCTACGACGAGAAACTCGCCGTCGAACATGGTGAAGTGCTGTTTATCGCGGTGGGCACGCCGTCGGATGAAGACGGATCGGCCGACCTGAAGTACGTGCTGTCGGTGGGTGACGCGGTGGCACGCCATCGAATCGAGCCGGTGATCCTGGTGGAAAAATCCACCGTGCCCGTAGGCACCGGCGACACCCTGCGCGCGCATATCGAGAAAGCCTTGCATCTGGCCGGGCGCAGCCTGGAATTCGATATCGTCTCCAACCCTGAATTCCTCAAGGAAGGCTCGGCGGTGACCGACTGCCGCCGCCCGGACCGGATCATCATCGGCTGCGAGCGTGAAGAAGTGCGCGAGGTGATGCGCGAGCTGTACGCGCCCTTCAACCGCAACCACGACCGCATCATATTTATGGACCTGCGCAGCGCCGAGCTGACCAAATACGCCGCCAACTGCATGCTGGCCACCAAGATCAGCTTTATCAACCAGATCGCCGAGCTGGCCGAGCACCTGGGCGCCGACATCGAGGCCGTGCGCCTGGGCATCGGCGCCGACTCGCGCATCGGCTACCACTTCATTTACCCCGGCTGTGGCTACGGTGGCTCGTGCTTCCCCAAGGACATGCGCGCGCTGATCCACAGTGCCAAGCAAGCCAACTGCTCCAGCGATCTGCTGGAAGCCGTCGAGGCGATCAACCAGCGTCAGAAGAGCAAGCTGTACGAGCGCATCAATGCGTTCTTCAAAGGCGAACTGCGCGGCAAGACTTTCGCCTTGTGGGGCCTGGCGTTCAAGCCCAACACCGATGACATGCGCGACGCCCCCAGCCGCGTGCTGATGGAGGCCTTGTGGGCCGCCGGCGCCCAGGTGCGCGCCTTCGACCCGGAAGCGATGCAGGAAACCCAGCGCATCTACGCCGACGAAAGCCGCCTGATGCTGATGGGTACGCCGGAGTCAACCCTTGTAGGCGCCGATGCGCTGATTGTCTGCACCGAATGGCAGCAATTCAAGGCGCCGGACTTCGACCTGATCCACCAGCGCTTGAAAACCCCAGTGATCTTCGATGGCCGTAACCTCTATGACGGCGAGCGTCTGGCGCGCAAAGGCTTCCAGTACTTCCCGATTGGGCGCGGCGACTCCTGCCAACTGCCGATTCCCCAGCAGCAATGGCTGCCAGCGCTTGAGCTGGCGAAGGTCGCGGAAGCCTGAGACGTGAACAAAGCTCAGCCACTGCTGCTCACACCCACGCTTCGTCGGCAGTCCCTCGGTTTGGGCCTGCTGGCGTTGCTGCTGTTCATTGCCGGAAACTGGAACCAGGCAATCATCGGCTTCGATTCGCGGTTTGTGGTGTTTGCCCAGGAAATGCTGCGCCACGGGCCGAGCTTTTTCCCGACCACCTACGGCCAGCCCTATGCCGATTACTTGGCCACTTCGACGCTGCTCACCTGGCTGCTGTCGGTGCCGCTGGGGCATGTGACCAGTTTTACCGCGTGGCTGCCCACAGCGATTGCCTCGGCCTTGATCGTGACGCTGGTGTATCGCCTGACCGCGCCCTACTCCCAGCGCTGGGGCCTGCTGAGCATTGCGCTGTTGCTGTTGAGCAGCACCTTTATCAGTGAAACCCGCGCGGTGTCCCTGGATCAGATGCTCGCCGCCGTCACATTGGCAGTGTTTTACCTGGGTTATGCCCACGATCATTTCGGCGCGGGCAAGCGCCTGCATTGGCTGTACCTGTTATTGATCGTGGGGTTTGCCGTGCGCGGGCCAATCGGCCTGGTGGTGCCTACCGGTGTGCTGTGCAGCTACTACCTGATCAACCGCCAGTGGCGTCAGCTGTTCAGTTTCGGGCTGCTGGCCCTGGCGTTGCTGGGGGCCTGCGTGGGGCTGCTGTTGCTGCTGGCCAAGCTCAGTGGTGGCGAGAACTTCATGCACGACGTGATCCGCATGCAGTTCCTGGGGCGCATGGATGGCAGCGAAGGCTCCAGTGGCGCGCTGTATTACTTCACCAGTTCCCTGGGCAATTACGCCCTGGCCTACCCGCTGGCGCTGCTGGTGTTGTTGGGCATCGGCGTGGCCCGGCCAAAGACGCCTGAGCCGGCCCTGAAGCTGGTCGGCTATTGTGCCGCCGCCGCATTGCTGGTGATGCTGGGGCTGTCGATTCCCCAAGCAAAGAAGGCGCGCTACCTGCTGCCGATGTTGCCCATGGCGGCCATCATCGCCGCCTACCCTTTCAGCGCGATTCAAGGCCGCGTGTTCGCCTGGTTGCGGGGCTTGATGCTGGCGATATGGACCGCGTTGCCCGCACTGCTGATCGTCGGGTTGGTGGTGATGCGCCCACGTTACCCTGAGCAACTGAACCATTTGGCGCCGATATTCGCGTTGCTGGGAGCGTTGCAGGCGCTGGCGCTATTGGGCCTGTTCAAGGCGCGCCTGCGCCCTGTCGGCCCGGCAATGGCCGCCGTACTCGCGGTGTGGGCCACCTATATCCTGGTGGTCGAGCCGTTGGAACGCCGTGTATATGACACCCGCACCTTCACCCTGCAGGTCCATGAACAGGTCATGCAAGCGCGCGCGCCGGTGGTGCTGCATGGCCTGGGTAAAGACGCCAAGGCGATCAAGTACATGGTCAACCTCGATTGCGATCAGGTGCCGCTGTTTACCCAATTGCCTTCGGAACTGGCACCGCTGCAAGGGCCTGCCTGGCTGGTGATGAGCCAGGCGGATTATGAAGGGTTGCAGGAGCCGCGCTTGCGTTCCATCACCCCGACCCTCACCGGTGAATTCGACCGCAACCCTTATGTGCTGCTGTATCTGGCTAAATCGCCGCCGAAATAAACCTTGGCGGCGGGGCTCCCGGAGTAAAAACTCCTACGCAGCTATACGTAACGGCTGGTGTCATTTCACTTTCATGCCCTTGAAACCCAACGGTAAACTCGATCGCCAGTGGCGGTACTCATTTACCGCCACAGGCCAAGGATAACGACAAGGACGCTGTGGGCCGCAGCCACCACCGTGGTACTTCATGAGAGGAGAATGCCGTGCCAGACGATGTTCGTGACAATGTGCATGTGGGCTACCTGCCCGTGCCGCCCTTGGATCGCCTGATGGAGCTGCGTGATGCGCTGGTCGCGCTCAAAGGTCCACTGGGCAGCGAGCCAGCCTTGCAGGAGAACCTGCGCAGACGTTTATTCAACGAGGAGGCCGATGACCGCGTGCTGGGCAAAATCAACACGCCATTACCCAGTGTGATCTGTTCCATTCCCTTTGGCTGATGCCCTTCAATCCACTTTTTTTGTACTCAACCCTCATTAATATGCATTGGCGCCGAATCTTGCTGCACGGCACACTGCGCCGGTTCCTCCCCCAATTGCAGGAACGTTCAAGGACTTTTCCGGGAAACCAGAGGAGTCTTTTTTTTGCCCGCCGTTTTTATGGAACCGTTCAATGCTCGCTCGCTGGTTACCTGCCGCTATCAATACCCGTCCTTCCGAATGGAGCCGCGCCGCCATCGGCATGGCGCTGGGCACGCTGTTCAGTGTCTGGCTGTGCGGCCAAGTCTTCGGCATGGAGGTTGCGCTGCACTTGCTCGGGCCGTTGGGCGCCTCGGCGGTGTTGCTGTTCGCGGTGTCGTCCGGTGCGTTGGCGCAACCCTGGTCGATCGTCGGCAGCTATCTATGCGCTGGCATCGTGGCGCTGCTGGTGGCGCGGGTGCTGGGGCGCACCTTGGGCGGCGCATGCCTGGCGGCGGGAATGACCGTGGTGCTGATGTGCTGGCTGCGCTGCCTGCATCCGCCGGCCGGCGGCTTGGCCATGACCCTGGTGCTGGCGGACCCGGCGTCTGCTGCCCTGGGCTGGTACGAGCTGGGCGCCGTATTGATGGGCGCTGGCGCCCTGCTCGCCTGTGCGCTGCTTTACAACAACGCCACCCGCACCCGGTACCCCAAAGGCGCCGTCGAATCGCCCGCCGTCATGTTGAATAATCCCCAAGCCGCTCGGGACCCCGCCGTCACCGCTGCCGACCTGAAACTGGCATTGGCCGAGATGGAACAGTTCTACGACGTGGCGCCCACGGAGCTGGAGCAGCTGATCCACGCCGCCGAAACCCATGCGCGCCGCCGCAGCATCGGCGAAGTGCTGGCCAGCCGCGTGCCTTGACCGCACTGCTGCATAAATGCAAGAACGACCTGCATGATTCAAGGTTGTACGGGGCAAATTTGCACTGGTACGATCGCGAGATGGTCCGTTCGCGGGCCTCTTGATAAAGAACAATAAAAGCAGGGAGTTAGAGATGACTGCTCAGGTTTCATCCGAAGCAAACCGTGCCGAGACGCCTCAGGACGAGGTGCTGGCCGAGGTCCGTAATCATATCGGCCACCTTACCCTCAACCGCCCCGCCGGCCTGAACGCCCTGACTCTTAATATGGTGCGTTGCCTGACCGCGCAGTTGCAGGCCTGGGCCGATGATCCGGCGATCCATGCCGTGGTTTTGCGCGGCGCTGGCGACAAAGCCTTCTGTGCCGGCGGCGATATCCGCTCCCTCTACGACAGCTTTAACAGCGGCGACACCCTGCACCAGGATTTTTTCGTCGAAGAATATGCACTCGATCTGGCCATCCACCATTACCGCAAGCCGGTACTGGCGCTGATGGACGGCTTTGTCCTGGGCGGGGGCATGGGCCTGGTGCAAGGCGCGGACTTGCGTGTGGTCACCGAACGCAGCCGCCTGGCCATGCCGGAGGTGGCCATCGGTTATTTCCCGGACGTGGGTGGCAGCTATTTCCTACCGCGTATCCCCGGGGAGCTGGGGATTTACCTTGGCGTCACCGGGGTGCAGATCCGCGCGGCCGATGCGCTGTACTGCAGGTTGGCGGATTGGTACCTGGACAGCGCCAAACTGGCCGAACTGGACCAGAAACTCGACCGCCTGCGATGGCATGACACGCCTCTCAAAGACCTGCAAGGTCTGCTGGCCAAGCTGGCGGTACAACACCTGCCGGATGCACCGCTGGCGGCCTTGCGCCCGGCCATCGACCATTTCTTCGCCCTGCCCGATGTTCCAAGCATTGTCGAACAGTTGCAGGAGGTCACCGTAGCCAACAGCCATGAGTGGGCGCTGAACACGGTGCACCTGATGCAGACCCGCTCGCCCCTGGCCATGGCGGTGACCTTGAAGATGCTGCGTCGTGGGCGGCGCTTGCCGCTGGAACAGTGCTTTGACCTGGAGCTGCACCTGGATCGCCAGTGGTTCGAGCGTGGCGACCTGATCGAAGGCGTGCGCGCCCTGATCATCGATAAGGACAAATCCCCACGCTGGAACCCTCCGACGCTGCAGGCGCTCGACGCTGCGCACGTCGAGAGCTTCTTCCACGACTTCGAGCAGGTTGCAAAATAACTTATGCAAGACATTGAATACACTGAAGAACAAGTGATGATCCGCGATATGGCGCGCGACTTTGCCCGTGGCGAAATCGCTCCCCATGCCCAGGCGTGGGAAAAGGCCGGCTGGATCGACGATGGCCTGGTGGCGAAGATGGGCGAACTGGGCCTGCTCGGTATGGTGGTGCCCGAAGAATGGGGCGGCACCTATGTCGATTACGTGGCCTACGCCCTGGCGGTGGAAGAGATTTCCGCCGGCGACGGTGCCACGGGCGCGCTGATGAGTATCCACAACTCAGTGGGTTGCGGGCCGATCCTCAACTACGGCAGCGAACAGCAGAAGCAAACCTGGCTGGCGGACCTTGCCAGCGGCCAGGCGATTGGCTGCTTTTGCCTGACCGAACCCCAGGCCGGCTCGGAGGCGCATAACCTGCGCACCCGTGCCGAGTTGCGTGATGGGCAATGGGTGATCAATGGCGCCAAGCAATTTGTCAGCAACGGCAAGCGCGCCAAGTTGGCCATCGTATTTGCGGTAACCGACCCGACGTTGGGCAAAAAAGGCATCTCCGCATTCCTGGTGCCCACCGACACCCCTGGCTTCGTGGTGGACCGCACCGAACACAAAATGGGCATTCGCGCCTCGGACACCTGCGCTGTGACCCTCAACCAGTGCAGCGTGCCTGAAGCCAACCTGCTGGGCGAACGCGGCAAAGGCCTGGCCATCGCCCTGTCCAACCTGGAAGGTGGCCGTATCGGCATCGCCGCCCAGGCCCTGGGTATCGCTCGGGCAGCGTTCGAAGCGGCACTGACTTACGCCCGCGACCGCGTGCAATTCGACAAGGCAATCATCGAACACCAAAGCGTGGCCAATCTGCTGGCGGACATGCAGACCCGTCTCAATGCCGCGCGTTTGTTGATCCTGCACGCTGCGCGCCTGCGTAGCGCCGGCAAGCCTTGCCTGTCGGAAGCGTCCCAGGCCAAGCTGTTCGCCTCGGAAATGGCCGAAAAGGTCTGTTCCCAGGCCATGCAGATTCATGGCGGGTACGGTTACCTGGAGGATTACCCGGTGGAGCGCTACTACCGGGATGCGCGGATCACGCAGATTTATGAAGGGACCAGTGAAATTCAACGGATGGTCATCGCCCGCGAACTGAAAAACTACCCGCTCTAAATGCCGTATGTGGGAGGGGGCTTGCCCCCGATGCCAGTGGCTCAGCCTCGATAACTGCTGACTGATCCACCGCTATCGGGGGCAAGAGCCCCCTCCCACATGTTTACTGGTCCTTGAATTCCGGCGCGCGTTTGGCCACAAAAGCCGCCATGCCTTCCTTCTGATCCTGGGTCGCAAAAGCCGCGTGGAATACCCGACGCTCAAAGCGCACGCCCTCGGACAGGCTGACTTCGAATGCACGGTTCACGCTTTCCTTGACCATCATGCTGATGGGCACCGATTTGCCGGCAATCAGCGTGGCGACCTTCAAGGCCTCATCCAGCAGTTCGTCGGCCGGCACGATACGGGCAACGATGCCGCAGCGCTCGGCTTCCACCGCGTCGATAAAGCGCCCGGTCAAGCACATTTCCATGGCCTTGGCCTTACCCACCGCGCGGGTCAGGCGCTGAGTGCCGCCCATGCCGGGCAGTACGCCCAGGTTGATTTCCGGCTGACCGAACTTGGCCCCGTCACCGGCCAGGATAAAGTCGCACATCAGCGCCAGCTCGCAACCGCCACCCAGGGCAAAGCCGTTAACGGCGGCAATGATCGGCTTGCGCCGGTTGGCCACACGGTCGCTGTCGCTGAACAGGTCGTCCATATAGATCTGCGGGTAGGTCAGCTCGGCCATTTCCTTGATATCGGCGCCGGCGGCGAAGGCTTTTTTCGAACCGGTCAGCACGATGCAGCCGATTTCCGGATTGGCTTCCAGGCCGTCCAGGGCCTGATTCAACTCGCTTACCAATTGTGCGTTCAGCGCGTTCAGCGCCTGGGGACGGTTCAGGGTGATCAGGCCAACCCGGCCCTGAACCTCAAGCAAAATAGTCTCGTAACTCATGTATCGGCTCCTTAGAGATTGCGTGAGATGACCATGCGTTGAATATCGCTGGTGCCTTCGTAAATCTGGCAAACCCGCACATCGCGGTAGATGCGCTCCAGGGGAAAGTCGTTCAGGTAACCGTAACCGCCGAGGGTTTGCAAGGCGGCCGAGCAGACTTTTTCGGCCATTTCCGAGGCAAACAATTTCGCCATCGAGGCTTCGACCAGCGCCGGCTTGCCGCTGTCCCGCAGCGCGGCGGCGTAATGCACCATCTGCCGCGCGACGGCGATCTGGGTGGCCATGTCCGCCAGGCGAAACGCCACGGCCTGGTGCTCGATCAGCGCTTTGCCGAAACTTTGGCGTTCGCGGGCATAGTCGCGGGCGGCTTCGAACGCGGCGCGGGCCATGCCGACCGATTGCGCGGCGATACCCACGCGGCCGCCCTCAAGGTTGGCCAGGGCGATCTTGTAGCCTTCGCCCTCCTCCCCCAGCCGGTTGGCCAGCGGCACCTTCACGTCTTCGAACAGAATCTGGCAGGTGTCGGAGGCATGCTGGCCGAGCTTATCCTCGACCCGCGCCACGCTGTAACCCGGTGAGTCCGTCGGCACGATAAACGCGCTGATGCCACGCTTGCCCGCAGCGGGGTCGGTGACCGCAAACACAATCACCACCCCGGCGTTCTGCCCGGAGGTGATGAACTGTTTGCAGCCGTTGAGCACGTAATGATCGCCCTCCAGCCGCGCGCGGGTTTTCAGGCTGCTGGCATCCGAGCCGGCCTGGGGCTCGGTCAAGGCGAACGCGCCAAGCATGGCGCCGCTGGCCAGGGGTGTGAGGAATTGAGCCTTTTGCTGATCATTGCCGAACTTGAGGATCGGCACGCAGCCCACGGAGTTGTGCACGCTCATGATGGTGGAACAGGCGCCGTCGCCAGCGGCGATTTCCTCCAGGGCCATGGCGTAGGCCAGGTAACCGGTGTCGCAACCGCCCCACTGTTCCGGCACCAGCATGCCGAAAAAGCCCAGTTCGGCCATCTCGCCGATGGCTTCTTTGGGAAAGCGGTGCTCGCGGTCCCACTCGGCGGCGAAGGGTTTGAGGCGTTCCTGGGCAAATTGCCGGGCCGCGTCGCTGATTTGCAGCTGTTCTTCATTGGGCAGCATGGGGAGCAGTCCTTAATACAGGCATTCGACGGCCATGGCCGTGGCTTCGCCACCGCCGATACAGATAGCAGCCACGCCGCGTTTGAGGCCTTTGTGGCGCAGGGCCGCGAGCAGCGTTACCAGGATGCGGGCGCCGGACGCGCCGATGGGGTGGCCCAGGGCACAGGCACCGCCATGTACGTTGACCTTGGCATGGGGGATCTGCAGCTTGCTCATGGTTACCAGGGTCACCACGGCAAAGGCTTCGTTGATCTCGAACAGATCGACCTCGTCCAGATTCCAGCCGGTCTTGCTCATCAGCTTGCGAATCGCCCCCACTGGCGCTACCGGGAACAGCCCAGGCTCGTCGGCAAAGGCTGCGTGCCCGTGGATCACCGCCAACGGCTTGAGGCCACGCTTGAGGGCTTCGGACTCGCGCATCAGCAGCAATGCCGCCGCGCCGTCAGAGATGGAGCTGGAGTTGGCCGCCGTCACCGTGCCGCCTTCGCGGAACGCCGGTTTCAACTGAGCGATCTTGTCCAGTTTGGCCTTGGGCGGTTGCTCGTCATGCAGGATGGTTTTCTGCTCCTTACCCACGGTGACCTGCAACGGCACAATTTCCGCGGCGAAGTGCCCGTGGCTGATGGCCTCTTGAGCACGCGTCAGGGAGGCGATGGCGAACGCGTCCTGGGCTTCGCGGGTAAAGCCGTTATGCAGGGCGCACTCTTCGGCAAAGGTGCCCATCAGGCGGCCCTTGTCGTAGGCATCTTCCAGACCGTCGAGGAACATATGGTCGAGCACTCGCCCATGGCCCATGCGGTAACCGCTACGGGCGCGGTCCAACAGGTACGGCGCGTTGGACATGCTTTCCATGCCGCCGGCGATCGCCACGTCGACGCTGCCAGCCACCAGCGCGTCGTGAGCCTGGATGGTGGCTTGCATGCCCGAGCCGCACATCTTGTTGAGGGTGGTGCAGCGGGTGCCTTTGTCCAGCCCGGCGCCCAGCGCCGCCTGACGGGCCGGGGCCTGGCCGAGACCGGCGGGCAGCACGCAGCCAAACATCACTTCATCCACCGCATCAGCAGCGATGCCGGCGCGTTCGACCACGGCGCGAATCGCCGCAGACCCCAGCTGGGGCGCAGTCAGGCCCTTGAGATCGCCCTGGAATCCGCCCATGGGTGTACGTGCAGCGCTGACAATCACAATCGGATCGTTCATCGGTGGTCCTCCTTACTTGGCCGCCATGCGCAAGGCGCCGTCGAGACGGATCACCTCACCGTTGAGCATGCTGTTTTCAATAATGTGCCGTACCAGCGCGGCGTATTCGGCGGGTTTGCCCAGACGCGGCGGAAATGGCACGCCGGCGGCCAGGGACTCGCGCACCTCGGGGGTCATGCCCGCCATCATGGGGGTTTCGAAGATGCCGGGAGCGATGGTCATCACGCGGATGCCGAACCGCGCCAGTTCACGGGCGGCAGGTAATGTGAGGCTGGCAATCGCGCCTTTGGACGCGGCGTACGCGGCCTGGCCGATCTGCCCGTCGAACGCGGCCACCGAAGCCGTGTTGATGATCACGCCGCGCTCGCCCTCGGCGTTGGCCTCGGTTTCGGCGATGGCCGCCGCCGCCAAACGCAACAGGTTGAAGCTGCCGATCAGATTGACGTTGATGACCTGGGCGAAACTGGCCAGCCCATGAGGGCCGTTCTTGCCGAGGATCTTCTCGCCACGCACCACACCGGCGCAGTTGACCAACCCGTGCAGCCCGCCAAATGCCGCGACAGTGGCCTGTACCGCCGCTTCGGCCGCCGCCTCCTGGCTGATATCGGCCACGGCACTGCGGGCGTTGTCGCCCAGTTGCTGGGCTTTGGCCGCCACAGCGTCGGCGTTCAAATCCACCAGCATCACCTTGGCACCGGCGGCGACCAGCATCTCAGCGGTGGCCGCACCGAGGCCAGAAGCACCACCGCTGACCAGGAATACCTTGTTTTCAATCTGCATCATTGTGTCCTTAGAAAGGGATCAAGCCACCGCTGCTTGAGCTTTGGCGATTTCCTGATTACGCAAGATAAAACGCTGCAACTTGCCGCTTGGAGTCTTGGGCAAGTCGCTGACGAATTCGATTTCCCGAGGGTAGGCATGGGCCGCCAGACGCTGACGCACATGCAGGCGCAGTTCTTCGGCCAGTTCGGGCGTGGCGCGGTATTGCTCGTTGATCACCACAAAGGCCTTGACCAGCTCGGTGCGCTCCGGGTCAGGCTTGCCGACCACCGCCGCTTCGATCACCGCCGGGTGTTCGACCAGGGCGCTTTCCACGTCGAAGGGGCCCACGCGATAGCCGGAAGTGGTGATCACATCGTCACTGCGCCCGACAAAACTGATGCTGCCGTCGGGGTTCAATTCCACGGTGTCGCCGCTGAGGTAGTACTTGCCGACGAAAGCCTTGGTTTTCACCCCTTCATAGCCGGCAAACCAGCACATCGGCGACTGCTCGCGGTCGATGGCCAGGATGCCGGGCTGGCCGGCGGGCAATTCCTGGAAGGCCTCATCCAGCACTACGATGCGGTGCCCCGGCGAAGCGAAGCCGGCCGCGCCGACATGCACCGGATGGTCCAGGCCATGGTGATTGCACAGCACCATGCCCAATTCGGTCTGGCCGTAATGGTCGTGAATGGTCACCCCCAGGTTGTCGGCGAACCAGCGGATCACTTCGGGGTTCAGCGGCTCGCCGGCGCTGCTGACAACGCGCAATTTGCCCTTGATCGACTGGGCGAACTGACTGCCGCCGGCAATCAGCAAACGGTAAGCGGTGGGTGAACCGGTCAGGTTGGTGATCCCGTACTTGTTGATCACCCGGCAGGTACTCTCCAGGGTGAACGGGCCGTCGTAGAAGGTAATCGGGTGGCCCATGGACAGCGGCCCGGTGACGCCGAAATAGATGCCATAGGCCCAGCCTGGGTCGGCGACGTTCCAGAACGCGTCTTCGGGGCGCAGGTCCACGGCGTCTCGGGTGTAGCTCTGGAACGCAACGATGGCCTTGAGCGGCACCGACAGCGCTTTGGAGGGGCCGGTGGTGCCCGAGGTGAACATCAGCAGGAACGGTTCCTCGCCGTCCAGTAGCACCGGTTCGCACAGGTTGGAATGCTTGGGCAGTTCGGCCCAGAAACTGAAGTCGCCGCGCACGATGCCTTCGCCCTTGGGGCCGGCGACCGTCACCACCGTGGGGCAATCCTGCACCTCGACAAGCTTGGGCCGATTCACGGCGTCAGTGACCACCAACGCCGCGCCTGAGCTGTTCAAGCGGTGTTCGATGGCTTTGGGCCCGAATGCCGTGAACAACGGTTGATACACCGCGCCGATGCGCCAGGTGGCCAGCACCACCACCAGCAATTCCGCCGTGCGCGGCAGCAGGCCGGCGACTTTGTCGCCACGCCCCACGCCCTGGGCCAGCAGGAAATTGGCGAAGCGGGCCGCCTGGTCCTGCAACTCGGTAAAGGTCACGGTGGCGCTGCGCCCGTCCTTGCCTTCCCAGAACAGCGCAATGCGCCCCGGCAGCGCATAGCGGTCGCAACATTCAACGCAGGCATTGAGGCCCAGCAAGCTGCCGGCCAGGGTGGCGTCGACGGTGTGTTGGTAATCGAATTCGGTAGTGGCGGCCAAGTAATCGCGCATCGCTTCAAATCCTTGCGTATTGTTATTTTCAGGACGTTTTTCAGGACAAGAACCTGCGAAATAGTCGCTCCAGAGCGTTGCGGCAGCAATGGTCAAAGCCTTCAACTTGGCTGACTGGTTTGGCCAAGCCTTTATTGATCATAGACCCCGCCGATCATCCGGTTGGCCCTGGCGATTGGACGCCGCGCCCGGCAGCTTCTAACCTGATGGCCTGCGCCACCGAAGAAGTTCCCGCCTGATGATCGTGCGTCCCAAGCCCAACCTGCTGGGCATCCTGTTTTCTCTCAAAGGCTCGATTGCCAAGCGTATTGCCTTGCGCAGCCTGCTGGTGACGCTGCTGGCGTCGGTGATCGTCTTGGTGGAAACGCTGCACCCGGCCTATTTCTCCAAGGTCAACGCCACGCCCTTCACCTTGCTTGGGCTGTCGCTGTCGATCTTTATGAGCTTTCGCAACAACGCCTGCTATGACCGCTGGTGGGAAGGCCGCAAGCAATTGGGGCAGTTGATCATTGAAGTGCGCTCGCTGATCCGACAGACCCAGGCGCTGACCGATACGTCCGAGCGCGCGAGCCTGTTGCGCGCCGTGTGTGGCTTCTCCCACGGCTTGATCGCGCGTCTGCGCCAGGAAGACGAAGCCCTTGCGATCCAGCCTTGGGCGAAAGTGCAGGCCGACCATCCGAACCTGCCCGACCATCCGAACCTGCCCGACCAGGTCCTGCAGCAATTGGGTGCGCGCTTCAGTGAGCTGGCCGGACAGGGTGCAATCAGCGAATGGCGCTACACCCAATGGGAGACCCGCCTGGTCAGCCTGAGCCAGGTGCAGGCCGCGTGCGAACGTATCAAGCACACCCCGCTGCCCTTCCCTTACACCTTACTGCTGCACCGCACCATCTACCTGTTCTGCATCCTGCTGCCGTTCGCCATGGCCGAACCCTTGGGCTGGCTGACCCCGGTGTTCACTGCCATCGTCAGCTATACGTTCTTCGGCCTGGATGAAATCGGCGACGACCTGGAAGACCCCTTCGGCTTCGACGAAAACGACCTGCCCTGCAACGCCATCCTGCGCACCCTGGAGCGTGAGGTGCTGGCCGCTCTGGGGGCGACGCAACTGCCGCCGGCGTTGGAGCCGGTGGAGTACGTACTCACCTGATGCGGGTTTGACACCTGCCGTGGTCTGGTCGAAGCTTGCGCCTCTCAACGAACTGCTTACGCTTTCGGACACCTGCATGCCAAAGTCACGCCGCTACGCCCTCGTTGGCCTGTGCGCCCTGCTGTTTATCGTACTGATCACCTGGTATTTCACTCGCAGCACGCCGGTGGCGGTGCCGCCCGCGATTGCCCATGGTTACTCCAAGGCATTGAAGCAGGCGCACAATGGCGAACCGGGCGCGGCGCGCGTGCTGTATCAGCAATTGGCGCGGCCGGACCTGTCGCCCGAACGCCGCGCCGCCCTGCACGCGGAATTGCCCAACTACCCCAGCCCTCAAGCCTTGAAGCTGGCGGATAAAGACTTGGCCGACCCGTCGCCCCTGGTGCGCGAGGCGGCGATCCATAGCGTCGTCGGCCTGGTGCCTAGCGGCCAGCGCACGCTGTTGCTCGGCCCGGTGCTCGACGACCCCGAGCAACCCGTGCGTTTTGCCGCGGCCAATGCCCTGCTGGGCTTGTCGCCGGATACCCTGGGCCTGTACTTCGGCCCGTTGCAACAGGTGCTGGACGAGTACGTCAAACACCTCAAGGCCCAACCCGAAACCGCCGAAGGCTGGATTCAATTGGCGCGCCTGTACATTCACAGTGCCCTGCTACCCGAGGCGCAGGCCGCCTTGGAACAGGCCACGCGCTTGCAACCGGATAACTTGCCGGCGGTGGTGGCGCAAATCGAGCTGCTGGACAAACAAGGTAAAACCGACGAATCGCGGCAATTGCTGGCCCGGCAATTGGCGGCGCATCCCGAGTCGGCTTACCTGCAACATGCCCTGGGCCTGTGGCTACTGCACCACGGTGAGCGGACGTACGCGTTGCTTGGTCTGTCCAAAGCAGTGGAGTTGGAACCGGACAATCAGGATTACCGCTACGACCTGGCCACCACCCTGCACGCCCAGAAGGAATTGGAAGCCGCCCAGCGTCAGTTGGAAGAAATCGTCCAGCGCCACCCGGCCAACCGCAAGGCGCGGGTGCTGTTGATCAACTACTGGAAAGAAAGCGGCCAATTGCAGAATGTGCAGGTGCTGCTCGCCCAGCTCGAACAACAGAACCCCGACGATCCCGCGCTGCAACAAGGGCTGTAGGCGTCTACAACAAATTGGAAAAAAGCCGACGCCGCGCACAAACCCGGCGAAAACGTTGAACCCCCGCAATAGCCAACGGTCAAGTGCATATGGCGCGCCCGAACGGGCGTGCACCTCTCCTCGCTTGTGACCTGAGGGCACTTCTTGTCTACATCTAAAGCGCTGTTAACCGAAAAAGCGGCCACTGGCATCGAAGGTCTTGATGACATTCTTTCCGGTGGTTTGTCCCGCAGCCATTTGTTCCTGCTCGAAGGTGAGCCGGGGACCGGCAAAACTACCGTAGCCCTGCATTTCCTGCAGGCCGGCGCGAAAAACGGTGAAACATCGTTGTACATCACCCTGTCCGAAACCGAGCGCGAACTGCGCCAGGGTGCCAAGTCCCATGGCTGGGACCTGGATGACAATATCCACATCTTCGAACTGACCCCGCCCGAAAGCCTGCTGAACGCTGAACACCAGCAGAGCCTGCTGTATTCCTCCGACCTGGAACTGGGCGAAGCCACCCGGCAGATTTTCGAAGTGGTCGAGCGCGTAAAGCCGACCCGTGTGGTGGTCGACAGCCTGTCCGAGATTCGTCTGCTCGCGCAAAGCTCATTGCGCTATCGCCGACAGATCCTTGCCATCAAGCATTACTTCGTGCGCTACGACGCCACCGTTTTGCTGCTGGACGACCTGACCACCGAATCCCTCGACAAAACCGTACACAGCGTGGCCCATGGCGTGATTCGTCTGGAAGAACTGACCCCCAACTACGGCGCTGAACGCCGACGCGTTCGGGTGGTGAAGTACCGTGGACAGAAATACCGCGGCGGTTTCCACGATTTCACCATCATGGGCGACGGCATCCATGTGTTCCCGCGCCTGGTGGCGGCCGAACATCGTGGCGGCTACATCCGCCAGACCCTGAGCAGCGGCATTCGCGAACTGGATGCGCTGATGGGCGGCGGCGTCGAGACCGGCTCCAGTAGCCTGATCCTCGGCCCGGCCGGTACCGGTAAGTCGCTGATCTCGATGATCTTCGCCGCCGCCGCCGTGGCCCGTGGGGAAAAAGCCGCGTTGTTCATTTTCGATGAAGAACTGGGCCTGCTGTTCGAACGTATGAAAAACATGGGCATCGACCTCGCCGCCCTGCAAGCCACCGGCAACCTGCTGATCGAGCAGGTAGACGCCGCGGAACTGTCCCCCGGCGAGTTCTCCCACCGCGTGCGCCGCTGCGTGGACGAACGCGGGATCAAAACCGTGGTGATCGACAGCATTAACGGCTATCAGGCCGCCATGCCAGAAGAGAACGCGCTGATCCTGCATATGCATGAGCTGCTGCTGTACCTCAACCGCCGTGGCGCGGCAACCTTCATGACGGTGGCCCAGCACGGTCTCGTGGGTGACATGCAGGCGCCGGTGGACATCACTTACCTGGCCGACACTGTGATTCTGCTGCGTTATTTCGAAGCGCTGGGCAAGGTCCGTCGCGCCATCTCCATCATCAAGAAGCGCACAGGCACCCATGAATCGACGATTCGCGAATACCGCATCAGCAACCAGGGCATGACCGTGGGCCAACCACTGGATAATTTCCAAGGCGTGCTGCGCGGCATCCCCACTTACATGGGCGCCGGATCGCCGTTATTGAAGGAAGAGGGAGAGTGACAGACCTGTCTGCCGTCTCCGAGCGTGCCATTGTGCTGGCGCCCATGGGCCGCGACGGCACCTTGGCGCTGATGATGCTCAATGAGGCCGGCTACAGCGGCATCATTGCCAGCAACCTCAAGGCCCTGTGCGAAGCCCTGGAACAGGGCGCAGGTCTGTTGATCATCGCTGCCGAGGCTTTGCGCGGCATCGACCTGGAGCCGTTACTGGAGCGTCTGCACCAGCAGCCCGCCTGGTCGGACCTGCCCATCGTGCTGCTGACCCACCACGGCGGCGGCGAGCAGAACGGCTCATCCCACCTCAGCGGCTTGTTGGGCAACGTGACGTTCCTTGAGCGGCCGTTTCACCCGGTGACTTTGATCAGCCTGGTCAGCGCCGCCCTGCGCGGGCGACGCCGCCAATATGAAGCGCGGGACCGCTTGATCGACCTCAGCGAAAGCGAGCTGCGTTTGCAACGCACCCTGGAAACCCTTGAACAACAGGTCGAAGAGCGTACCGCCCAACTGCGCAACAACGAAGAAGCGCTGCGACAATCCCAGAAAATGGAGGCGGTCGGTCAATTGACCGGCGGCATCGCCCATGACTTCAACAACATGCTCACCGGCATCATCGGTAGCCTGGAGCTGCTGCGAAGGCGTGTGGCCCGTGGCAAGCTGGACGATCTGGACAGCCTTATCGACCTGGGCGTCACCTCCGCCAACCGCGCCGCCGGCCTCACCCACCGTTTGCTGGCGTTTTCTCGCCGTCAGTCCCTCGACTCCAAACCGGTACAAATCAACCAGTTGGTCACGTCCATGGGTGAGCTGCTGCAACGCAGCATCAATGAAAGTATCGGTCTAGACATGCGTCTGAGCGAGCAATTGTGGACCGCCGAGGCCGACCCCAATCAGTTGGAAAGCGCCCTGCTCAACCTGGTGATCAATGCACGGGATGCCATGCCCAACGGCGGCAGGCTTATCGTGGAAACCACCAACCGCCATCTCGACAGCGTGTTCACTGCCGCTTATGGCTCCCTCACACCGGGCGACTACGTAGAGTTGAGTGTCAGCGACACCGGTTGCGGCATTCCCGAAAGCGTTATGGGGCGCGTGTTCGACCCGTTTTTCACCACCAAGCCGATTGGCCAGGGCACCGGGCTGGGTCTGTCGATGATCTATGGCTTTGCCCGTCAGTCCCGTGGCCATGTGATCATCCATAGCGAAGTCGGCAAAGGCACCACAGTCAGCCTGTTCCTGCCACGTTTTGTCGGCGAAGTGATCGCCCAGCAAACGCTGAATCCTACCCTGCTGCCCTACGCCACTGACGGCGAAACCGTGCTAATCGTCGAGGACGATGCGGCGGTGCGCTTGCTGGTCAGCGCAGTGCTCAAGGAGCTGGGCTACGCGTACGTCGAGGCCGGCGACGGCAACACCGCCGTGCCGATTATCCAGTCCGATCAGCGTATCGACCTACTGATCAGCGATGTCGGGCTGCCAGGCATGAACGGTCGCCAATTGGCGGAAATTGGCCGGCAGCTCAGGCCGGACCTCAAAGTGCTGTTCATCACCGGTTATGCCGAGCATGCCGCAGTGCGCGGCGGCTTCCTGGACCCGGGGATGCAGTTGATCACCAAGCCGTTCACCTTCGACTTGTTGACGGCCAAAGTACGGGAAATGATTTGCGCACCCTCAGACTGAAGGTATTAGCGCTCTGGTAAGGCTGGGAAAAGCTATCGTTTCGGCAGAAAGCAGGACCGCTCAGCGGGTACGAAGAGCATGGGGGGAGGTAATCCCTTCCTCTGCCAGTGACTCGATCGCTTTACAGTCAACGGAAAACGCAAAAGTTCTCGGGCCCCGGTCATAGCTGGGCAGACCTCACGGGGCCGATCATGCAAGCCGCAGAGGTGCTTAGCCCAGTTAAATTCACCCACGGGAATTCAGGCTCAGCAAGAGCCTGAATTACGCCCAAGCGACTTTGCTCATGCCAACAAACGCTGGATATGCTCTTGCAGCGTATCCAGATCAAACGGCTTGGCCAAGATCGGCGCATTGCGCGTGATCGGGCTGTCGCAGTCGAGAATTTCCTGCGGGTAACCGCTGATGAAAATGACCTTAAGTTCCGGGCGCAACTTGATTGCAGGCTCGGCGATCTGCACGCCAGAGATGCCACCCGGCAATCGATAGTCAGTCACCATCAGGTCCAGATGGGGTTTGGTGGCGAGGATTTCAAAAGCCTGTTCGCCGTTGATCGCCTTCAATACCCGGTAACCCAGGCCCGCCAGGTATTCACCCAACACAAACATAATGGACTCGTCGTCTTCGACGATCAGTACGACATCTTGTGCATCTTCACTCATGGGAAGCCTTTGTCCGGTCAATTGCTGCAACTACGACCATGGGGTCACGTAGAAGGTTGCGTCGAGGTGACGATTGAGTTCACGCCGCCGGTTCAAGGGGCAAGCACACGCGAAACAGAGCGCCCTCGCCTATCCGACTCTCGACTTCAATGGTGCCGCCGTGGGCCGCGACGATCTGCTCGGAAATAAACAGCCCCAAGCCCAATCCGGCTGCAACCTGACTGGCCGATACACGCTCGAACTGTTGGAAAATGCGTTTCTGGTTTTCCTCGCTGATGCCGATACCACGGTCGCGCACTTCGACCCGCGCCTCACCGTGTTCGCTGTACACCCGCACGTCCACCGGGCTCTTGGCGCCGTAGCGCAGTGCGTTGGTCAGCAGGTTGGTCACCACCTGCTCGATCCGGAACTCGTCCCAATGCCCCACTACCGGGCCTTCGGCCGACAACTGCATGGACGACTCAGCGGCGGCGACTTGCGGAGCGAAGTTCTCCACCAAGTTGCTAACCAGTTGCGCCAGGTCGAAGCGCGCCGGGCGAATCGATAGTTTGCCGGTACGGATGCGCGACACATCGAGCATGTCTTCGATCAGACGGATCAGGCTGCGGATCTGGCGCTCATCGCGATCGACCATGGCGTGCATTTTTTCCAAGGTGAACGCTGCGGCGTTGTCTCGGGCCAGATGCATCTTGCGCAGTTGGGTTTCCAGAATCAGGCCGTTGAGGGGGGTGCGCACTTCATGGGCGACGATCGACATAAAGTCATCGCGCATGCGCACCGCCTGCTCCAGCTCGGCCTGAGTGGCCTGCAAGCGGTTGAGCAGCAGTTCCTGTTCGCGGCGGCTGCGCTCCAGCTCTTCGACCTGCAATTTCATCGCCTTGCTCTGGCGATACAGGTCGACAAACACATTGACCTTGCTCTTGACCGCATGGATATCCAGCGGCTTGTGCAAGAAATCCACCGCGCCACTTTCATAGCCCTTGAACGCGTAGTTGAGTTCCCGGCCAGCGGCGCTGACAAATACGATGGGGATGTTCTTGGTCTTCTCGGTGCCGCGCATCAGCTCGGCCAACTCAAAACCATTCATGCCGGGCATCTGCACATCGAGAATCGCCATGGCGAACTCATGCTCCAGCAACAGGGACAACGCTTCGTCGGCGCTCAATGCCTTGAAAACCTGGCGGTCCTCACGCTTGATCAGCGCTTCGAGGGCCAGCAGGTTTTCCGGCAGATCGTCGACGATCAGCAGTTTGGCCTGGACAGTACTTAACATGGGGAAGATTCCAGCAAAACCAGCAATGAGCCTATCCGGCTCAGAGTCAGAATATGGTCAGGTGTCTGCAACGCCAGGGCTGCACGGGGCATAACGTCCACGCGTGCTTCCGCTGGGTCCTGTACAACAGTGGTGCCGTGTTGCTGTTTTACGTAGGCCAGTCCCCGTGCGCCGTCCTGGTTGGCGCCGGTCAGCAGGATCGCCAGCAGCCCGGGGCCGTAAGCATCCGCCGCCGAGGTGAACAGAAAATCGATGGACGGACGCGAGTGATGTACCCGCTCTTCCTGGCTCAGGGACAGGCTGCGATCCTGCTCCACCGACAAGTGATAGCCGGGGCCGGCGAAGTACAAGGTACCGGGCTCGATGGATTGCTTGTCCTGGGCTTCGCGCACCGGGATGCGCAGGCGCCGGGCGAACACTTCGGCCAATTGGCTGCGGCGCTCATCCGGTAAGTGCAGCACCGCGATGATGGGCAAGCCAAAGCCATTAGGTAGTTCGCTGAAAATACCCAACAACGCTTCGACGCCGCCGGCGGACGCGCCGACGACGATGGCTTCAATCCCGCGAATCGGGCTGGCTGCAGCGTCGTTCATGATTTGCGGTAGATCCGTTCCTGCTTGACCAAGGGTTCGAAGTGTTTGTTATAGCCGGAGAAATCCAGGGTTTCCTTGCTGCCCAGCACCAGGAAGCCGCGATGGCATAGCGACTCATGAAACAATCCGAACGCTCGGTCTTGCAACTTTTTATTGAAATAAATCAATACGTTACGACAAGAAATTAATTGAGTTTCTGAGAAGACACTGTCGGTGGCCAGGCTGTGGTCGGCGAACGTCACGTTTTCCCGCAGTGTCTTGTCGAAGATCGCGTAATCGTATGCCGCCGTGTAGTAGTCGGCAAACGAACGTTGCCCGCCGGCCTGCTGATAATTGGTGGTGTAGGCCCGCACGTTCTCCAGGGAAAAAATGCCCTGTTTGGCTTTGTCCAAGGACGCTGGGTTGATATCGGTGGCGTAAATGATCGTACGCTCCAGCAAGCCCTCTTCGCGCAGCAGGATGGCCATGGAGTAGACCTCCTCCCCCGTGCTGCAACCGGCGATCCAGATCTTGATCGACGGGTAGGTCTTGAGCAGCGGCACTACTTCCTGGCGGATCGCCAGAAAGTGCGACGGGTCGCGGAACATCTCGCTTACCGGGATCGTCAGGAACTGTAATAACTGCATGAACGCCGCCGGGTCATGCAGCACCCGCTCCTGCAGCGCGGAAATGGTGGCGCAGTCGAACTGGCGCATGGCATGGGCCACGCGACGTTTGACCGACGCCCCGGAATAGTCGCGAAAGTCATAGCTGTACTTGAGGTAAATCGCCTCGATCAGCAGGCGCAGCTCAATATCGCTGCTTTTTTCCAAAAAACTTCGCTCCACTTAAATGCGTTCCATCTTCGGCAGCCATACGCGAATCAACGAGAACAGACGATCCAGGTCGATCGGTTTGGCCAGGTAATCATTGGAGCCGGCCGCAAGGCAGCGCTCCTGGTCGTCTTTCATGGCCTTGGCAGTCACAGCGATGATCGGCAGCTTTTTCCAGCGCGGGTCCTGGCGGATCAGCGCCGTGGCCTCGTAGCCGTCCATCTCCGGCATCATCACGTCCATCAGCACCAAGTCGATGTCCTCGACCTCATTGAGGCGGTCGATGGCTTCACGGCCGTTACGCCCGATCACCACGACCGCGCCTTTATGCTCCAGGGCGCTGGTCAGGGCAAAGATGTTGCGTACATCGTCGTCTACCAGCAGAATTTTGCGCCCTTCGAACACCTTGTCGCGGCTGCGAGCGGTCTTGAGCATCTTCTGGCGTTCATGGGACAGCTGGGATTCGACTTTGTGCAGAAAGAGTGTGACTTCGTCCAGCAGCCGCTCCGGCGAGCGGGCGCCCTTGATGATGATCGAGCGCGAGTATTTGCGCAGTTCGGCTTCTTCATCGCGGGTCAGGTTGCGCCCGGTGTAGACGATGACCGGCGGGAACGAGCAGATGTCCTCGGTGGCCATGCGTTTGAGCAGCTCGTTGCCGAGCATGTCCGGGAGCTTGAGGTCGATGATCATGCAGTCATAGACGTTGCTGCGCAGCAGTTCGAGGGCTTCCTGGGCAAAGCCTACGGCGGTGATCTCGATGTCATCGTCGCCGATCAGGCGGGCAATGCTGTCGCGTTGCAGGTCATCGTCCTCCACCAGCAGCACGCGTTTGACCTTTTGCGTCAGCTTGGCTTCCAGGCGCGCGAACACGTCCTTGAGTTCTTCACGGGTGGTGGGCTTGACTGCGTAGCCGATGGCGCCCATGTGCATGGCGGCCTCGACCCGGTCTTCCACGGAAATCACATGCACCGGGATGTGCCGGGTGCTGGCGTGTTCCTTCAGGCGTTGCAGCACGGTCAACCCGGAATGGTCCGGCAGGCGCATGTCGAGCAGGATCGCGTCGGGGATGTACTGCTCGGCCAAGTTGTAGCCTTCGTCGGCGCCGTGGGCGACCAGACATTGGTAGCCCAGTTCATGGGCCAGGTCGAACAGGATGCGCGCAAAGTTCGGCTCGTCTTCCACAACCAGGATGCAGCGCGTGGTGAACGGGGCCTTGTCGCGGTCGTCGGCAAAGCGCGGGATCTGCTCGGCATCGGCCACCGGCAAGGGCGAGACCTTGACCGGGACCGGCGCAGGTGCTGCAACCACCGGGCGCGGGGGTTCGATTGGCTGGGGCTGTTCCTCGTGCTCGACGTACTGTTCCGGCAATGTCAGGGTAAACACACTGCCCTTGCCCGGTTCGCTGGTGACGTGGATCGAACCACCGAGCAAGGTGGCCAGGTCGCGGGAAATCGACAGGCCCAGGCCCGTGCCGCCGTAACGGCGGTTGGTGGTGCCGTCGGCCTGGCGGAAGGCTTCGAAGATGCTCTCTTGCTGGTCCGGGGCGATGCCGATCCCGGAATCGCGCACCGTGAACACAATCCCGCCTTCGGCCGCGCCGGACACCGACAGGCTCACCTGGCCCTGCTCGGTAAACTTGATCGCGTTGGACAGCAGATTCTTGAGGATCTGCTCCAGGCGCTGGCGGTCGGTGAACAGCATGGCCGGCGCCCCCTCTTGCACCTCCACCTGGAAACCCAGCTTGCGATCGGACGCCAGCGGTTCGAACATCCCCCGCAGACCGTCCACCAGACGCGCCACGCTGGAATTTTCCGGGCGTACTTCGAGCTTGCCGGCTTCGACCTTGGAAATATCCAGGATGTCGTTGATCAGGTTGAGCAGATCGTTGCCCGCCGAGTAGATCGACTCGGCAAACTTGACCTGCTCGGCACTGAGGTTTTCCTGGGGGTTTTCCGCCAGCAATTTGGCCAGGATCAGTGAGCTATTGAGCGGCGTACGCAGCTCGTGGGACATGTTGGCGAGGAATTCGGACTTGTATTTGCTTGAACGCTGCAGCTCTTCGGCGCGGTCTTCCAGCTCCAGCTGGGCCTGGTTCAGCTCGATATTCTTGCGATCCATGGCGTCGCGCTGCTCGGCCAGGGTCTGGGTCTGCTCGGCCAACTGCTCGTTGGTCTGCTCCAGCTCTGCTTGTTGGGTCTCCAGATGAACCTGGGATTCCTTGAGGATGCGCGACTGTTCTTCGAGCTCCTCGTTGGCGGTCTTGAGTTCTTCCTGCTGCACTTGCAGCTCTTCGTTGAGCTGCTGAGTTTCGGCCAGCACTTCCTGCAAGCGTTGGCGATAGCGCGCGGCCTCGATGGACGTGCCGATATTGCCGGCGATCAGCTCCATCAATTCCGTATCGCGCTCCTGCAGCGGGCGCAGGAAACCCAATTCGATCACGCCGTTGACGCGATCATCGTCGCTGGTGGGCATCACCAGCACGCTGCGGGTGGCGCCTTCGCCCAGGCCCGAGCTGACTTTGAAGTAGTCCACCGGCACATCGTCCAGGCGGATCAGGCGGTCCAACTGCGCGGCCTGGCCGACAATACCTTCGTCGCTGTAGATCGCTTGCTCCTGCTGCTCCTGCTCGCGGGAGAAACCGTAGGTGGCGATGCGCTTGAGGCCGCCATGCTCTTCGCGCACATACAGTGCGCCGACCACCGAGCCCATGTATTGGGCAAAAAACTGCAGGATATTGCGCCCCAGCATGTTCAGGGTCAGCTGGCCCAGCACCTGCTCGGCCAGCTCGGTCTGGCCATTACGCAGCCACGCTTGCTGCTCCAAACGCCGAGCAATCTTCTGCTGTGACGCGAGGTTTGCGCTGTAACTCTCTGAAAGAGCTACCAGATTTTTACGCCCTACATAGGCAAGAAAACCGCTCAACCCCAGTACGAATACCAGGTACAGGCCAACGCTGATCACTGTGGTACGGGTCACGTCGGCATTGCGGGTGATCCGGAACTGCTGCTCCATCGCCACCGCTTCGTCGTACTCCTTGCGGATCTCATCGGTCAGGCGCTTGCCACGCCCGGCCTTGACGGCGCTGCGGTAGTCACCGCTCTGGCGCTGCATATCAATCATTGTCTGGGCGTACTTGTTCCACTCCAGTTGCAGCGCTTCCAGACGCTTGAGGCGATCGACCTGCTGCGGGTTGTCGGCGACCAGTTCTTGCAAATTGCGCAGGTCGGACATGATCCGTGGTTTGGCCACCTCGTAGGGATCGAGGAAGTGCTCGTCGCCGGTGATCAGGAAGCCGCGCATGCCGGTTTCCAGATCGACTGTCAGCTTTGACGTCTCATTGAGGTTATTGATGACCCGATCGGTGTGCTCCACCCACTGGATCACCGACAGCAAATAGGTGATCAGGCACACGAAAAACACCGCGCTGAGCACGCCCACACCCAGGGGCAATGCCACGTTTCGGCTCAGGAGGGTACGAAAGCTCTTTTCATCGACGGACGAAGCGGGAGTCATGGGCATGCCTTGGCCAAATACGGAAAAACGGGGAGTTTGCCCCAAACGTGGCAGTGAGGGCTATGTTTCTGACGCAACGAGCGGAACAAAACCTGGCGGTTAGCCACCTTTAGCGCCCTCGCCGCGCGTTGTTTGCCCTTATTTGTCTACATATAGGCTGACAACTTGGGCATGTGGCTCTGCGGAACGCTCTTGTTTGCAACGGACACCTAATGACAAGCCTCGGGTACAGGGATGTTCGTCAACAAGGCACTTCCAACCATGACCAACAGGTAGCCCGCGATGAATGCAGTCAACACCCCACGTTTGCCCACTCCCTCTGCCCTGGTGAGTCCACCATTGGCATCGGTTTCCCGATTACCGTCAGGCGCGAGCACGCCTCAAGCTCTTGCAAAGCCTGAACAGTCCTCCTCTTCCGGCACGCAGAGCCTGCAACAGGCCCTGGCCGACCAGCGTAACTGGGGCGAATTGGCGCAGGCGCTCTTCAGCCTGGCCAAGGAGCTGCCGGCAGACGCCGATGAACAGGCCGTGGCTGACGCGTTAAAAGCGCGGTCGATGCCGCGCCACCTGGCCTCTGGCACCGCCACTACCGTGAACCTTGACGCGTTTATCAGCGAACAACGCCTGGCGCAGCCTACCCGCCGCCACTACGTTGTGTACTTGGCCGAGGCAGTGGCCCAGCGGGCACTGCAGTCGCCCCTGGGCAATTTCGGCGGTGGGCTGTCCTGGCCGATCCCCTTGAGCGTTGCCGACCAGAGCAAAATCGGCACGCTGGTGGACAAAAATACCGCAGGTCTGCCCGGTCTGCCGCTGGAGGATGCGCGCAAAGGTGCCCTAGGCTATCTGCTCGAACAGACGCCGTTGTCCGATGCAGAGCTGCGAGACCCGCCCAACGCCCTGGCAAAACTGGTGGCATCCCCTCGCGCCCAGGCGCTTGGCCAGGCGATCCAGACCGAATTGGGCGGCGCTGACACCCCTGGCAGCGTCAATGACTACGTGCTCGCGGCCATCAACATGGGCCTGGACCTGGACTCGATGTTCGTCCCCCATCGCAACCATGTGGCCGGATTCGATCTGGCCAGTGAGCAGCACTGGGGCAAGGCGCCGTCCGATATCGTCAACCGGCTCAGCCTGCACTTGGTCAAGGAAGGTCGCGCCACCCACGCAACAGCGAGGTTCGCCGCGCACTTGCTACTGGCGCGGGTGGCGCCGCAACTGCTCGTCAAAGAGATACCGGCCGCGCTCACCTATGGCAGCCAGGCCTGGGCCAGTTTCTGCATCGCCGCAGCAGCGGTGGAGGCGCAAGCCCCGGGGACGGTAGCCAATATGACGTTTGCGCAAGTCATGCAGGCAGCAAAAGGGTCCGGCGCGGTGGCCCCCGAAGGTGCGCAGAGAGGGGCTTTAGTGGATTGGGCGGTGGTCAACGGTATGTTGCCCAAGCGTGAGAACGACAGTTACACCGCTGATGAGCTGGACAACGCGAGAAGCGCCTATAACGCCCAGCAATCCGAGCGACTCAACGCCTCGGCCCAACTGAGTAGCGAGCTGCCCAGCCGCGAACAGATCGCGTTGCAAAAGCTGCGCGAGACCTTTGGCGATAACGTACCGTTCGAAGAAAAACTGTTGAGCATAGACGATACCAGCACGCCCTATGAGGGGCCGCTCTATGACCCGAATCGACGACCGGCCGGGCGGTATTCGCTGCTCGACATCGCCATGATGGAGCTGCGCGATTACACTTGGAAAACCACCGACCCGCGCATTCCTATCGCAGCGGTCAACGCGCCGCTCGCGCTGGGCGTGAACAAGGCGTTCAACGAGCAATTCAAACAGACCATCGATTCACACAAGCAGGGCTTGGGGACGCTGGTCAAACAGCTTGTCTCCCAGTTGCCGCCCGCCGACCGCCAGAATCTGGAGCACGGCAAGCTGGAGTTCTTCCAGAAGAAAACCTATGAACTGGGATTGGATTTTACCTCCCGCACCCTGCACCACACGGATCAAAAACTGTTGATCAAGGCCACCGGCGCGGACGGTGTGACGGTGTATGAAGTGGATAGTAAGCGCGGCACGATCAATAAGGTGCCCGAGAGCGAACTGACCCGACGCCGGGAGCGCAACGCCAATCAAGAAGAAAAAATTGAGGCGTTCGTGCCCAAGAGCGTCGCAGCCGGCAATTTTGCGCTCAAGCCCGCGGATGGCACGCTGGCACCGGCCACCTTTACCTCGTCGCGCACTCAGTCGATTGGCGATGCGTTTGTGGAACACCTCGATATCGACAATGCACAGGTGGTCAAGCAAGCCAAGGGGGTCACCCCTCTGGACAAGCAAAACGAGGTGGAATGGAAACTGGCGGATTTCTTCTTGAACCTGGTGCCGCTCAGGTCCGCTATCGTCAACTTTCAGAATGGCAACTATGCCGATGGCGCCACGGACCTGGCACTGGATATGTTCAGTTTCGTGACCGCTGGAGTGGGAACGGCGGGCAAAGTGGCCAAGGCCGTCAAGAGTTCGGCGTCGACGACGGTCAAAGCCCTCAACACGGCGAAGGTGATCGGTGCCGCCGCCATCGGTGCCTTCAACCCCGTAAGCGGGGCCGGCGACTTACTGGTCGGGGCTGCACGGGTTACGCAGGCGGTAGGGCGAACGATTGCCAAAGGCACACGCGCCGTGGCTAACACAGGGGTTTCCCTGGTCACCCAAGGGGTCAATGCTCTGCGCGGCGCAACGGGCGCGTATGACTTAGTCCGGGCCAACAAAGGCTATGCCACGCTATCGGCGGGTACGTTCACCCTCGCGGACCGAACCGTGGAGACTACCGCAGTGCTGCACAACAACCAATGGCATGCCTACGACGTTGCCCGGCAACAGCCGTACGGCCCCGCCTTGGCGGACTTCAAACCTGCGGTGCCGCCAACCCGAGATATGCCGCTCCACGGCTTTTTCGACCGCATTTACAACCTGCTCCAGCCTGAAAACGCTCAAGGCACTGTCACCCGCCTGACCAAGGAGGAGCATAAGAACTTTACCGCCAAATATAACCACGGCATGCGTAAGGAAAACCGTGCAGCCTTTGACCAAGGTTTCGACTACGGCAATCCAAGTGATATCCCCGGTTATTCACCTAACCTGAACATTCCCGATCTGCAGCGCCTGTTGCAGTATTGTTTCTCTCCCGAAGACATAGGCACATTGGCCAAAGCCATCAAGCAAAAAGCTATCGCGGAATCTTTCCACCGCCTGGCGTACTTTGAAAAAGATATCGCCGCAGCAGGCGGGCATTTGCATCGGATGCCCCAGGACTTCTACCTCAGCCTGGTCAATATGGGCTCCGAGGGCGAATGTGCGGGCATTTCCAATGCCATGGCCCTTGCCATCGGCACCGGTAAAGAACACACGCTGCTGAGCAATTTCTACACCGCCGCCGCTAACCCGAACGTGCCAAGCAATGCCGCTTTTATCAGCAATATAGAGACCCTACAAAAGGTCACCGGCACGGAAACCCTTTATCACATGGGCCAGACGCCCCGGCGTGTGCCCTATACCACCATTATCTCGGAGTTGGCCAATGCCACCGAATCAACCACCCTTAGGGTCGCATCGGAACACCACGCGCTGCTCGCGGGTGTAAAGGTCGACGGTGCGAGCAAGCAATGGTTCTATTTCGATCCCAACTATGGGTACGTCACGTTTGATTCGCTGGATTCGATGAAGAATGGTCTGGAGCGCACGTTGAACAGGGGTATATCGCCCTATCGACTTGACGCCTATAAGCGCGATTCCGCTGTTCCCGAGTATCAGATAAGTCAATTCTCCCCCACAGACCTGACCCCAGACCGTACGGGTAATGTCGACGTATCGAGCCTCTCCACTGCGGTCCTATAAGCCGTGCCTGCGGCCCCGACGTTGCTGCACCCAGCGCGCCGGGGCCGACTTGCTGCCGCGCATCATCCGGGCAAGACATTCGCGCAGACTCCCGTCACAATAAGCGCGCCAGGGGAACTTGCTGCGATCGACACGACTCACTAGAGGATGGTCTTTGCATTCACACGACCTGCACCTCCAATTTTCGGGAAACCTCACTATGTCCGCAGCCTCCTCCACCATCCTAGTAGTCGAAGACGACCACATCGTGCGCATGTTGATCGTCGATGTCCTCGAAGAGTTGGAGTTCACGGTCATTGAGGCGGCTGACGCAGAGGAGGCACTGGGCATGGTCAATGATGAAAGCCAGCTGATTCAGCTGATGATGACCGATGTGGGCCTGCCGGATATGGACGGCAAAGAACTGGCAGCCAAAGTACGCGCACTGCGGCCCGGCTTGCCGATCCTGTTTGCCAGCGGCTATGCCGAAAACATCGACGCGCCGGCGGACATGCATGTGATTGGCAAACCGTTTTCCATCGATCAACTGCGTGACAAGGTCAAGTCCATCATCGGCTGACTGCCTCCGTTTCCTCGCCTGCGCCGTACCTTCAACGCCTGCCATTAGCTCTTATCGCGCAGGGCGATAGACGCGTAGACGCTATCCCATCGATCAATCGGTCGTACAGGACAAAAGACTTCCAGCGAAACTGGGTGCAAACTCTGCCGGCCAGCGATTACCTGCCGTACGCCACCGCGCACGAGGCCTACTTTCGATAAAAGCTGGAAACTCATGACATCACCCAGTTCCCTAAGAGACGCAACAACATGATCAGAAAACCGACGCGCCTGCTGTTAGCGAGCCTCTCGATCCTCCTGAGCAGCGGCGCCTGGGCCGATTTCACCGCCACCCCGAGCGAAGCGCGGGCCATCGCCAAGGAAGCCTACCTGTATGGTTTTCCGGTAGTGGAAATGTACAAAACGCTCTACACCCAAGCCGTCGACAAGGGCGGCGCCAACTTCAAGGCGCCGTTCAACCGCATCGGCAATACCGCCCAGGTGTTAACGCCCAAGGACACCGCATTCGTAAGCCCCAACGCCGACACGCCCTACTCATTCGTGTGGATGGATCTGCGCCGCGAACCGCTGGTGCTGACCCTGCCCAAGATCGAAGACAACCGTTACTACTCGGTGCAGTTGATCGACCTCTACACGCAGAACTTCGCCTACCTGGGCACACGCAGCACGGGTAACAACGGCGGCCACTACATGATCGCCGGGCCGGACTGGAAAGGTCAGCAGCCGGTGGACATCGATCGCGTGGTCTATAGCGAGAGCAATATCGCTTACGCGCTGTACCGCACGCAGTTGTTCGACGAGAAAGACCTGGGCAAGGTCAAGCAGATTCAGAGCGGCTATAAAGTCCAGCCGCTGAGCAGCTACGTCAAGCAAGCCGCGCCAGCCAATGTGCCAAAGGTCCAGTGGCCAAAACCCACCGCCACTATGAGCGACAGCCCGCAACTGTTCCGCTACCTGAATTTCATGCTGGCGTTCGCCGCCCTCCAGGACAGCGAGAAAGACCTGCTGGCGCGCTTTGCCAAGATTGGCGTCGCCCCGGGTGCGCCCTTCAAGTTCAACCAGCTCAGCGCCGAACAACGCAAGGCCCTGGAAGACGGGATTGCCGACGGCAAGGCCGAGTTTGCCGCGTTCAAAAAAGACAAGCTCGACACCCACCAAGTGTCTAACGGTGACCTGTACGGTAGTCGCGATCACCTCAACAACAACTACTTGTACCGCTACGCTGGTGCCAACATGGGCATCTTCGGCACCTCCAGTGACGAAACCGCCTACCTGAGTTATGTCGTCGACAGCGAAGGTAAACCGGCCAACGGTGCACGTCATAGCTACACACTGCATTTCAACAAGGACCAACTGCCACCGGCGGACGCGTTCTGGTCGCTGACCATGTACAGCGCCAAGACCCAGCAATTGGTCCCTAACCACAAGAAGCGCTACTTGATCAATTCGCGCATGTTGCCCAGTCTCAAGCGCGATGCCGATGGTGGCCTGACCCTGGCCTTGCAACATCACGAACCGCCCAAAGCCGAACAGAGCAATTGGTTGCCCGCTCCTCCCGGTCCTTTCTACGCCGTACTGCGGATTTACCTGCCCAAGCCTGAGGTAGGTAGTGGTCAATGGAAACTGCCGCCGTTGACACCGCTCAAGTAACACCGCGAGCTCGGCACCGGCGAGTCCGGACCGAGCGCGTCACTTTCCGATATCAGGCCGACAGTGCCAACCTGCACTGCCGCTGGTTTATTGGCTGCTAAAACGGGTAAGGTGCGCGCGATTCCCCACGGAGCTGCACCGCACATGATTTGCTGGGATGTCCTTGATCTGCCCCCGGATGCCGATAGCCGCACCATCAAGCGCACCTACGCGGCGCTGCTCAAGAAAACCCGGCCGGATGATGATCCCGAGGGTTTCCAGCGCCTGCGCGAAGCGTATGAAGCGGCCCTGAACGGGCAAGAATCGGTCATGGACGACGCGTCTGCCGCCGTTGCGGTCGAAATGGCTGCACCAGAACCGGTCGACGGCACCCTGCCCCAGCGCTATCAGCAGGCCTTGGCCCAAGGTAACGGCCTGGCATTCGAAGTGGCGCTGCTCGAACGCTGTATCAGCGACGACACCGTGAGTGATGAGGAGCGTCGCTGGGCGTTTGACACCTTCCACTGGCTCAGTGCCTGGCAGCGCCTGGAGCTGCCAGCGCAATGGCTGGATGCCCTGGCCTCTCAATGCAGGCAGGCGTTGCACAGCCAATTGGCGCTGGCACTTGCACAACGTAATGAAGCGGACTTCCTCAATGCGTACGCCCGGCGTGACGATCACGCCTGGTTGCGCCAGCCGGCGCACGCTCAATGGTTCAACCAGACACTTGCCACGTTGCTATGCGACGGCTACTTCTGGTTGCCTGCGTTGTTCGAGGCCGTCCGCGCCGGGCAGGGCTGGCCTCACGGTGGCGAAAACCCCTGCCCCGAGGATGAATGGCAGCACCTGTTGCGGCGTGAGCAAGGGCCGGCGTTCATTGCCCACCAGCGTGCGCTGGCTGTCGCGCCGCCGCACACTGCGCAACAGCGCGCCGCTCGTTTGCTGTTGGCGCCGATGACACTGGGGCAGCGACGTGCATTCGCCCAGCGCTTGAGCGAGGCCGACTGGGAGGCGTGCCGAGCGCTGGCCGCGCGCATTAAAGCCGATCATCCCGACGTTGCGCTGTCCCTGCCCGACGGTACGGCTTATTTCTGGCAGGAGTGGGAAGCTGCTGTCGACGCTTGGCCGCTGGCGCTGGCGACAGTGCTGGGCTGTGTGACAGGTGCACTGTTCCAGGCGCCGTGGTTTTCAGGAGTCCTGGTCAGCACACTGGGGCACGCGTTGGTATGGTCGATGGCCTATGTCGTGGGCGGCGCCCTGGCCTGGCAAGTGTGGCGTCCACTGGTACATCGGGTTCGCGTCCTGGATGAAAGCCTCGCCGTCAGACTACCGACGCGACTCTGCCCTACCCGCCTGCCGTTATTGCCGCTGCGCGATCTGTTGCCGGGGGCGATCATGAGCGTGGCCATCAGTGTTCAATTCGGCGCGGTTGCGGGCCTGATGATGGTGGCGACCCTGGTCGTGATCGGTGCGGGTAAGCGTCAAGCCCGCACGGGCTACAAAGAATGGTCCACCCGCCATCCGCGCAAGACCATCGGTGTATGGGGCCTTGTCACTTTGCTCCTGACAATGATGTTTGCAGCGCTCAAAAGCTTTGACAGTCATTATCAGGTGGGCCGCAATCAAGGCCTGCAACAGTGGACAGAGCGCGTGTGCAGCCGCATGCCGAGAACAGCACAACCCTGCCAGGCCCCCGCGACCCAGGCACAGTGGTACGGTCAGGAGGCTGAGTGATGAAGCCAATCATGTTGTACCCCGTCGGGGTGGTATTGATCCTGTGCCTGTTCAGCCTGGCCGGCGCCAGCAAACAACTGCAGATTGTGCAGTGGTGGCTCAACCAATTGGACAGCCCCCAGACTGCAACGGCCGGCGCGCTTGCACCGATCATCGATTGCGTTAACCGCGTGGACCGCGATACTCGGCTGGCCTACTACTTGCTGACTCAGGTCGACGCCTCAGTCCGGACGGCTGAGCGCTCCGGCGCCGCGAACTTGCCTCGGGAAGAATTTGGCGACAGCGCCGAGCCGCAAGCCCGCCTGATCCAAAAGCAGGTATGCACCCCTGCTATTACCCTCCAGCTGGAGCGCCAAGCCCCCGGCAGCCCATTGATCACGGCCACGCAGCAGTACTTGCAGACCCTTCGCAGAATCAGCGACGTCGGTACGCTGCTCAGCCCCAATCAAACCCCCGGCGCGAAAACGCCGCAGCAGCAATTATTTGGCAACGTCATGCTAGACCAGTTGAAAGCAGAACTAAGCCGTAACGGTGGCGGCTACCTGTCGGCATCCGCGGCTCTGCGTGACGATCTGACGCGTGAGGAGCTGCGTTTGCGCCCCCTACAGCTGGATTTACTGGAAGCACGTCTGGGCCGAGACCTGCATTGGCACCTGCTCAATTACATGATTGCGTCGCGCCAGGCGGTCGATCGGATCGACCAAGGGGTACGCGCTGCCGACCTGACCCCCCAAGCCCTGGCTGCGTTGACCGCTTCGGTTCAGCGTGCCCAAGAAAGTGCCGCAGCCTTTGTCGATCAGATGCCGGATAAAGAACTCACTGAAGAAACGCTGCACCTTTGGTACACCCTAAGAACCCCCGCCGATACCTACCTTGCTGCCCTGCAAGGCATGCTTCAAAACTGGCTCAACCACGCCACCCCGCAACAGCTGAGTGACGACTATGACCTCGTCACCCGCCGCTACGACGTCCTGCTCAGCTATTACAACCGGCCGGCACGCAATGCGTTTTAGTGCTTTTTGAATTTCACATAGGACTGATGCAGGTCTGAAGCCCAGCCGTCGATCACGTTTTTCACGTCATCGGCTTTCATCACCTGAGCGTCGTTCTCCAAGGGCTTGCCGGTGCCTTTGCGCACCACTTGGGCCAGGACTTTCCCCGTGGCGCCGTCGAGGAACTGCGCCTCGGTGCCGAGGGTGGTTTCTTGATCGCGAATGCCGGTGCCGGTACTGACCGCCGCCGCCACCAGTGCTACCGGGATGAACTCATAAGGTTTAAGCCCTTCGGTCTTGCTGCTGACGGCGGTGATGGCCGCGCGCACCACGATTACGCCTGGGCCTGGGGCATTGGCCAAAGGCAAGGATTTGGCCAGCTCACGCTTGAGCGCCTGGTTGTAGTAGGTGTTAATGCCGTTGAGGGTGCTGTCAGGGATTTTCGCGGTGGCCTGGGGGTTGGGATAGAACTGAGTCGGTTCGATGTACACCGCGTTATAGCGACTCAGGTCCAGTTGGGGATCGACCCAGCGCATCACTTCGACGCCTGACGGTGACTTGGCTTGCTTGAGTTGGCTGTAGTTGGAAAGAAAGCCCGAATATTCATCCGGTTGCGTGACCTGGCTGGCGCAGCCTGCAATCCCAAGCGAAGCCACGCACAACGTACTGATCATTAGCCTTAGTTTCATCATTGAACTCCCTGGCAGTCATCATCGAACGGCGGAGCTGTAGGTATAGCCAATCCTGGCGAAATGGTGCGCCCACTCGACCGATCAAGCCGAGATGACAAAAACTGCACCGGTCATTTGGCGAACAACTGCGTATGACTAATCAACCGTCGGTAAGTAAGGTGGAGCTCCCCCCTATCAGGAGCGTCACATGCGCACCATCGGCCTTATCGGCGGCATGAGCTGGGAGTCCAGCGCCGAGTACTACCGCATCATCAACCAGCGCGTGCGTGATCAGCTCGGCTCGCTGCGCTCGGCGCAGGTGTTGATGTACAGCGTGGATTTCGGCCCGGTGGCGCAGGCGCAGCACGATGGGCGCTGGGACGACGCGGCGCAGATCCTCGAAGACGCGGCGCGGCGCCTGCAGGCCGGCGGTGCGGACTGCGTGGTGCTGTGTACCAACACCATGCACTTGGTGGCGCCGCGTGTCGAAGCGGCGATCTCGATTCCGTTTCTGCATATCGCCGACGCCGCCGGCCAGGCGGCCGTGGCGGCCGGCACGCTCAGCGTCGGCCTGCTGGGCACGGCGTTCACCATGGAGCAGGATTTCCTCAAGGCGCGCCTGGCCGAGCATGGCTTGAATGTGCTGGTGCCGGAGGCCGAAGAGCGCCAGAGCGTGCACCGCATCATCTATGAAGAGTTGTGTGTGGGGATCATCAGCGACACCTCGCGCGACGCCTATCTGCGCATCATTGCGTCGCTGGCTGCCCGTGGTGCCCAGGCGATCATCCTCGGATGCACGGAAATCGGCCTGTTGATCAAGCCGGAACACACCCACCTGCCGCTGCTGGACACCACCGCGTTGCATGCGCAGGCCGCGGTGGCGTTTGCCTTGCAGGATTAAGTCGAAGGACGCAAACGCGCCATGCTGACGGTGTCGACGTAGACGCCGTCACGCAGGGCGTAGTCGCGCAGCACCCCTTCCACCTCGAAACCGAACGAGCGGTACAGACGTTGCGCGGCCTGGTTATCGGCAAATACCGTCAACTCGACGCGGTGTAGGTTCATCCAGTTGTCGGCCACGTCGAGGGCTGCCTTCAACAGCCGCGAGCCGACGCCCTTGCCCTGCCAGGCAGTTGCCACGCCCATGCCAAAGGTGCCGACATGGGCCTGGCGCACGCGCAGATACTGTTGCAGCCCCAACTGGCCAATCACCTCGCCGCCATGCAATGCCACCAGTTGCAGGCGGCGTTCGTCGTCCATCACCAAACGCTTGCGCCACACTTCAATCGACTGGAACGGCATCTGCAGTACCTGACGGCACACCGCCGGCTCGTTGTAGAGCGCCGCGACGCCGTCAAGGTGGGCCTCGGTAAAGCGCTGGATGACGATATGGGGTTCAGGCGCGTGCATGGGTTTCATCCTTTGAAAGACATGTGGTCGGCCAGTGTAGAGGCGCCGACCGTCCGCTGCCTAGGGCGCTGGAGCGGTTGTCCACAACGAAGGCCAGTCGCCGTAGGCCACCCCGGTACAGCGCGACATCATGTGAAACTCGCTGAGCTGGAAAGCCTTGCCGTCAAACAACCACACCGCCCCGGCCCCGCAATCGCCGAGCCCGCGTTGCTTGTAGAAGTAACTCAGGGTGCCGGTGGCTGGGTCGTAGCCCACCGAACCTTGCAGCGCGGCGCCGTCCAGAGGCAGCGGTTCCAGTTGCAATGCGGTCTGGGCATAAGGTGCCTGGCGCGCGCGACGCACCACCTCGTATTCGCAGTTGTAGGCCGCGCAGTCGTAGCTCAACACGGTCATGGCCTGCGAGGCGGTCAACGCACCGGCACTGGCTTCGGGTGGCGGCGAGTCTTCTTGCGCCGTTTCACCTTTGAGGGCCTCGGCCACCAAAGCTTGCTGCTCCTCGGCGGTCAACGCCGGCGCACCGGGGAATGGGCGCAGCAGCGGCATCGGCAAACGCGCCGGCACGGCACTCGCCGCACCTTTGCCGGGGCGTGCCAGTGCGGTGACGTTATCCACCCGGCCTTGCACCGCATCCATCAACAGCAGCGATGCACTCAACCCACTCAGGGATACGTGGGCATCGACGTCGCCGGGCAGCTGCAAGCGCTGACCATCGCGCAAGCGTTGCAACCATCGGCGCGCGGCGTCGTCGTCAAGTACGCCAAAGGATTGCACATGGGGATCACCGCCCTGATCGTCCAACTCCACCTGCAATGCCTGGGTCAAGTCATTGCCCAGGGGCTGGCCGTCCAGTTGCAGGGACGACAGGTCCGCCGTCTCCCCCCGATGGTCGAAGCGCAGGCGCAAGTAGCCCTTAGGGCCGGCCTTGTGCCAGATATGCAAGGTCAGCGAGCTGTAATCTTCTTCATTGGCACCGCTCGGTGCGCTGAGGGCGTGGCAGTTGCGCAGGTTGTCGCAACCGACCACCCACTCCTTGATGTCCCGCAGCAACGGCACGCGTTCGCTAGCGGGTTGTGCAAAGGCTTGGGCAGAGGAACCGGCCAGCAGGGCCAGGAGTACGGGGCGCAACATGGGGGACTCTCCGTGTCTGAAAAGGCGCGGATTGTCCCATGTTCGGCCTGTGGCGTCAGCGCCCGGCGGCCACGCGCCACACCCGCGCAATATCCGCCGCCCGCTCGCGCAACAAGCGCGGTGCCTCGCTGCACGCCTGCTCGAGGCTGATGGGCCCGCTGGGCAAGGCGAAGGCGGCGTCGACGCCGTGTGAGTACATCTGCTCGTAGCCTTCACCGAGGGTGCCGGCGATGACGATCACCGGTACGCCGTGTTGCCGGGCGATGCGGGCCACGCCGAATGGGGTTTTACCGCGCAGGGTCTGGGCGTCGAAGCGGCCTTCGCCGGTGATGACCAGATCAGCACCGCGCACGGCGGCATCCAGGCCCACCAAGTCGGCAACCACCTCCACCCCCGCGCGGAACTGGGCGCCGAGAAACGCCTTGGCAGCGAAGCCCAGGCCGCCAGCGGCGCCGCTACCGGGTTCGTCGCGCACATCGGTGGGCAGCACCCTGGCGCAGTGGTCAGCAAAATGGCCCAAGGCGGCGTCGAGCCGTTGCACCTGCTGCGGGCTCGCACCTTTTTGCGGGCCGAAAATCGCCGAGGCGCCGTGGGGGCCGCAGAGGGGGTTATTGACGTCGGCGGCAATCTCGAAACGCACCTCGGCCACGCGGGGGTCGAGGCTGTCCAGGCTGATGCGCGCCAACTGCGCCAAGGCCAAGCCGCCAGGTGGAAGTGGCTGGTCGTCGGCATCGAACATTTGCACACCCAAGGCCTGCATTGCCCCCGCACCACCGTCGTTGGTGGCGCTGCCGCCGATGGCCAGGATGATGCGCCGAGCCCCCGTCTCCAGCGCTGCGCGGATCAGTTCACCGGTACCAAAGGTGGTGGTCCGGCACGCGTCGCGCTGGTCCGGCGGCAGCAGTTGCAAACCGCTGGCTTCGGCCATTTCGATGATCGCGGTGTGGCTGTCGGCCAACCAGCCCCAGCGCGCCTGCACCGGGGCACCGAGCGGGCCGCGCACGGTCTGGCGGCGCAACTCGCCGTGGCAGGCGGCGAGCACCGCGTCCACCGTGCCCTCGCCACCATCGGCCATCGGGCACTGGATCATCTGCGCGTCCGGCCAAACCTGGGCCAACCCCTCGACAATCGCCTGGGCAACGCCTGCGGCGCTCAGGCTGTCCTTGAACGAGTCGGGGGCGATGATGATCTTCATGGGCGTTCTCCGTTTTTTATAACGCCCATGCTGCCAGTTGGCTGCGGCAATAACGCCGGTCCGATGCACAAGTGCGGCGCAGGTTTGTTGTTCATTCCGACAAATCCTGGGGCAGCAACTGCACGCCCAGGTACAAGGCGAGCATGCCATCGAGGGTCAGCGGGTCGACACCGCTGAGTTCGGCGATGCGCTCCATGCGATAACGCAGGCTGTTGCGATGGATGCCCAAAGCGTCTGCACACGCCTGGCTTTGCCCGTCGTGCTCGCACCAACTGCGCAAAGTTGCCAGTAATTGGCCGTTGCCGTCCTTGGCCAGTACTTTGCGTAGCGGGTTGAGCAATTCATCGAGGGCGTCGTCGTTGCGATGACGCCACAGCATTACCGGCAGGCGATAGCGATTGAGGGTCAGCACTTGCGTGTGGGGCAGGATGTCCCGGCCATAGGCCAACAGGTCGCCGACCCGCCGATAGCAACGGCGCAGCCCGGCCAGCCCGTCGGCCTGGCCACCCACCGCCACACGCTGGATCTGCCAGCCGTGGCCGGCGAGTTTTTCCAGCAGCTTGGGATTGTCCACCGGGAGCCCGGCCGGTCGGCACCACAACAATGAAAACTGCGCCGAGCTGACGCACCAGCTGTCGGGATAACGCGCAGCCAGCCAGGCGCCCAGGTCCTGCGCGGAGGCGCCCGCGCCCAGCTCGAACAGGTATGGCGTACGCGACAGATGTGGCTTGAGCCCCAGTTGCTGGGCTTCGTCAACCAGGCGCGGCGAGTCGCCGGATTCGGCGAGTAACAACGCCAGCAGGTCATCGCACCGCTGGCGGCGCCATTGTTGTTCGGCTTGCTGATGACGATGGCTGACCAGCATCTCGGCGGTCATGCGCACCAGTTCGGCGTAGGTACGCAGCAACTGTGGTTCACCGGTGATGCCAAGCACACCGATCAGGCGTTGATCGTGCATCAGCGGCAGGTTGATGCCGGGCTGCACGCCTTTTAGGTGCTTTGCGGTCTGGCCGTCGATTTCGACCACGCGACCATTAGCCAAGACCAATTGCGCGCCCTCATGGCGAGTGTTGATGCGCTCGGGCTCGCCGCTGCCCAGGATCAAGCCCTGGCTGTCCATGACGTTGACGTTATAGGGCAGGATGGCCATGGTGCGATCGACAATCTCCTGCGCCAGGTCATGATCCAGCTCGAACATGGGGTTAACTTCCTGCAAGGCGTGGTTGGTCATCGGCACAGCGCAAAGGCACGTTCACTGTGCGCGAGCACAAAGACAGCCCCCTGCTACCTGGCCGAGACTCTTGGGGCGATCAACGTTACCCTCGCATCGCGAAAAATCATAATAAAGAGAGAACGCCATGTCACAGAGCGCCGCTGTCACCCAGGCCAACGATGACGATAAAAACGCTGTCTACAAGCGCGTGACCCTGCGCTTGATCCCCTTCATTTTTATCTGCTACCTGTTCAACTACCTCGACCGCGTCAACGTCGGCTTCGCCAAGCTGCAGATGCTCGACGCCCTCAAGTTCAGCGAAACCGTGTACGGCCTCGGGGCCGGAATCTTCTTTATCGGTTATGTACTATGCGGCGTACCGAGCAACCTGGCGCTGAGCAAATTCGGCCCACGGCGCTGGATCGCCCTGATGATGGTCGTGTGGGGCACGCTGTCCACCTGCCTGCTGTTCGTCAGCACGCCGACGCACTTCTACACCTTGCGCCTGTTTACCGGTGCGGCCGAAGCCGGCTTCTTCCCCGGCGTGGTGCTGTACCTCTCGCAGTGGTTCCCGACCTTCCGTCGCGGGCGGATTATGGCGTTGTTTATGTCGGCGATCCCCGTGTCGGGCCTATTGGGCAGCCCGTTTTCCGGCTGGATTCTCAACCACTTCGCCGCCGGCCAGGGTGGTCTGGCCGGTTGGCAGTGGATGTTCCTGCTCCAAGGCATACCCACCGTGGTGCTGGGCGCCCTCGCCTACTTCCTGCTCAGCGACAGTTTCGCCCACGCCAAATGGCTCACGCCTCAGGAACGCGCGGTGCTGGAAGCCGACCAGGCCACGGACTTGGCGAACAAGCCTAAGACCACCAGCGACTCCCTCGCCGAAGTGTTCAAGAACCCGGCGATCTGGGCATTTGGCCTGATCTACTTCTGCATCCAGAGCGGCGTGTACGCCATCAACTTCTGGCTGCCGTCGATCATCAAGAACCTCGGGTTCAGCGATAACCTGGTGATCGGTTGGCTCAGTGCAATCCCGTATTTGCTGGCGGCGGTGTTTATGCTGCTGGTGGGCCGCTCCGCCGACCTGCGCAAAGAGCGGCGCTGGCACTTGGTCGTGCCCATGCTGATGGGCGCGGTGGGCCTGGTGATCGCGGTGAATTTCGCCACCACGCCGGCCATTGCGATCCTCGGCCTGACCATCGCCACCATGGGCGCGCTTACCGGCCTGCCGATGTTCTGGCCGGTGCCGACGGCGATGCTCAGCGCGGGTGCCGCCGCCGGTGGGCTGGCGTTGATCAACTCCATGGGCCAGATGGCAGGCTTCCTCAGCCCATATATCGTCGGCTTTGTAAAAGATGCCACCGGCTCCACGGATATGGCCCTGTACCTGCTGGCGGCAGTGATTGTGGCGGGCAGTGTATTGGCACTGCGCATGACTCGCTCATTGCGCACATAAGCCATCACTCAGGATGCACCGCGGCTGGTGCATCCTGAGCCCGCATAACCGTTATAAGCTTTTTGCTTTTTAAACCTGTCAACCTTGACAGTACCCGCTGCTTTTATTTGTTCTCATACTCCAGGCGCCACCCCACTTGGATGAGGACTGCGTCATGGAGATTCTTCAACTGCCCAGAAATTCGCATCTGGCCGATGGCACGGCCAGCGCGAACATGTCCGGCGTGATCACGCGCGCATTCAAAGCGGACACGGTCAGGCTGGAAAAGACCCATGTCCAATGGGTTATTACCGCACGCCAGAGTGCAGTGGGTTCTCAACCCAGTGTCGAGCTCACCTGCTTGCTGCCCTTGAGCCTTCGCGACAATGGCAAGCCCCATACCTACAGCTTCGACGGCACACGCAAAGTGACTACGGCCTCCGCAGCAATATTTACCGCCAACACCAACTTTGTAGCCGTATCAGGTGAAATTACCGTCACCTTGAGGAAAAACCGTATCGTCGCAACGTTCAATTTTACCGCCCAGCCCTATAACCAACCGGAAGCTCAGTTGATGGTGTCCCGAGGCACCTGTGACGTACATAACGGCAACGGGAAATTCGAGGTTGAGCTCAGTGGCGGGATACTGCCTATGCCCTCATTCAAGGCTGAAAACCTGGCCGTCAATACGTTTGAGCACTTGGGTGTCGCCCCGTACTACAACATCCTAGGGTGGTCCCGTGTTTTCCCCGACACCGAGTATTTCTTCGCCGTGCAAATTGATACCAAAGTCAGAGAGGGCACATACAAAATCGTCCTGGACGATCCACGGATCGGGATTTTGACAAACCTGATTGGCTTTCAGCATCTGTATGCAACCAGCGGTCAACTCACCATCAAAAAAATGCCACATGCCGGACACGCGATCGCGGACTTCAAGGTTGAATTCAATCATCCCCCCTTGCCGGTTTATTCAGCCAAAGGCCAACTGAATATTCAGGACTACGGCCAAGCCCCAGGATGAGCGGTTCACCGACAGACGAGGATGTTTCAATAAGGATGTGGCCTGGACGTCCTTATTGATCATTTCGTACGTCGTTCAACAGCGCATGGCAGCGTTGCTGCAAAAATGCCTGGAACACTTTTACTCTTTCCGACACCTGCGCACGATGGGGACACATCAGGTTCAGCGGCGCAGGCTCACCTTGCCAGCCATAGAACAACGGCACCAAACGGCCGGCCCTTATGTCCCGTACTACATCCAGTCCAGCTTTATAGGTCACCCCATGCCCCGCCAGCGCCCACCGCCTCGCCACTTCACCGTCGTCGCACAAATAATCGCTATGCACGGGCACTTCCTGCACCACATCGCCTTTGCGAAAGCTCCATGTATTGTTAGGGCGCCCATGGCGCATGTAAATCAGCGCGCTGTGCTGCGCCAGATCGGCAGGCTCACGAGGGGTCCCGTGTCGGGCCAAGTACGCAGGGCTGGCGCAGGCCACGCGGTGGTGGTGCGCTACGATCGGTAAAGCCACCAGGCTGGAATCATTCGGCACGCCAAAGCGCAGGGCAATATCCACGGTCTCGCGGAACAGGTCGGCGTTCTTATCGTTAAGCAGTAACTGCAGGCGGATATGGGGGTGCTGTTGCTTGAAGTCATCCAACCATCCCAGCAAAACCGTGCGCCCAAAATCCGAGGGAGCGGCCAGTTGCAGTACACCGTTCAAGCCTTCGCCGTGCCGCTTCAGCCCTTGTTCTCCTTCAGACAAAGCCGCGAGCGCCAGACGCACGCTGTCCAGGTAGCAGCGACCCTCTTCAGTCAGGCGCATGCTGCGCGTAGAGCGAGCCAGCAGGCGAACGCCAAGACGTGTCTCCAGACGCTTGAGCGCAATGCTCGCGGCGGCGGGTGTCAAGCCAAGGGTGCGTGCGGCGGCGGAAAGGCTCCCGGTATCCGCCGTACGGGCAAAGACTTCAAGGTCGAGAATGGAGCTCACTGATAAAAATCCTTTAATGATCTTGTCGATTTACCGCTATTTTTTCGACATTGCCAAGCTGAGAGTATGAATATCCCTTTTTTAATGCGAGGCAGTACCCATGACATCTCCCCTCAATGGCAAAACCGTGGTGGTGATTGGCGGCAGCAGCGGCATCGGCGCGGCGGTCGCCGAGCAAGCCAAGTCACGAGGCGCGCAGGTGGTGCTGGCTGGACGACGCCTGTCTTCGGCGCTCCACAACGGCCTGCGCAGTGAACCTGTGGACGTGACGGATAATGCGTCATTGCAACGCCTGTTCGAGAGCGTGGGCCGCTTTGATCATTTGGTTTACACCGCCGGCCCTGCCGTACAGGCGAAAAATCTTCAGGACACCGACCTGCAACTGGCCCAGGACAATTTCAACGTCAAGCTCTGGGGCGCGTTGCGGGCTATCCAGCTGGCACTGCCATTGCTCGATGAGCATGGGAGCATCGTCCTTACGTCCGGGCAGTTGGGGCGCAAGTTAGTGCCTGGGCAATTCATCAAAATCGGCATTAACGCTGCGACCGAAGCGCTGGGCAAACAATTGGCCAAGGAGCTGGCTCCGCGTCGAGTTAACGTCGTCAGCCCCGGCGTGATCGACACGCCGGCGTATGCGGGGTTGTCGGAAGATCAACGCAAGGCCATGTATGCCAAGGTCGGCCAGGCCTTGCCGGTCGGACGTGTGGGGCAAGCTTACGAAGTGGCAGCCGGGTATGTACTGGCTATGGAAAATGCCTTCATGACCGGCAGCGTGATCGACATCGACGGCGGCGGTTTGCTGTAAGGCAATGGCATAAACCGCATTCATGTCCATAGCCGGCTTGTTCGAGGATGCCGCGATCTGGTATTGCATAGGCTCTATCCCGCGACATTGAGGTGTTCTCTATGCTTTATCGTTCTCTGGGCCACTCCGGTTTGAAGGTCAGCGCCCTCACCCTGGGCACCATGATGTTTGGCGAACAGACCAACACCGAGGACTCGTTGCGCATCATCGACAAGGCCTGGGACCAGGGCATCAACTTTATCGACACCGCGGATGTGTACACCGGCGGGCGCTCTGAAGAGTTGGTGGGTGAAGCCATCGCCCGGCAGCGCCAGGACTGGGTGGTGGCGTCCAAGGTCGGTTTCGGCCCGCCGGATGGGTTGCCCAACCGCAGTGGCCTGAGCCGCAAACGGATTTTCAATGCCCTCGACGCCAGCCTGACCCGCCTCGACACCGATTACCTGGACATCTACTACCTGCATCGTGAAGACCACCACACACCGCTGGAGGTGACGGTGTCGGCCATCGGCGACCTGATCCGTCAGGGCAAGATCCGTTACTGGGGCCTGTCCAACTACCGTGGCTGGCGCATTGCCGAGGTCATTCGCGTGGCAGAGCGCCTGGGGGTGGACAGACCGGTGATCAGCCAGCCGCTGTATAACATCGTCAACCGTCAGGCCGAGGTCGAGCAGATTACCGCTGCCGCCGCCTATGGCCTCGGTGTGGTGCCCTACAGCCCGCTGGCGCGCGGTGTGCTCAGCGGCAAGTACGCGCCGGACGTTACCCCTGAGGCCGGCAGCCGTGCCGCGCGCCAGGACAAGCGCATCCTGGAAACCGAATGGCGCGTGGAGTCGCTGCGTATCGCCCAGCAGATCCAGCAGTACACCCAAGGGCGCGGCGTGGGCATGGTGGAATTTGCCATCGCCTGGGTGCTCAACAATGCTGCGGTGAGTTCAGCTATCGTTGGGCCGCGCACGGAGGCGCAATGGGACGCCTACACCGGCGCGCTGGAGGTGAAGATTACGGCGGAAGATGAGGCGTTCATCGATTCGCTGGTGACGCCGGGGCATTCGTCTACGCCGGGATTCAACGATGTGGGCCATTTCGTGTCGGGACGGACGCCGCTGTAAGCGCTCTGAAAGTGCAGCGCAGCAAACTTTTGTGCGATTTGCCCCAAAACAGAGCACCCGCAGCACGCCGAAAGCACCATAATCTGCTCTTCTTTTGATTGAATCGGTTTTGGGCGAGGACAGCGTGTCTAAAGGTGTGGCGTTATCGGTTTCGGCCTCGGTGTTGTTTGCCGTGATGTATTACTTCACGTCATTGCTCACGCCATTGAGCGGCCTGGAAATTTTCGGCTGGCGCATGTTGTTGACCGTGCCGTGCATGACAGTGTTCATGGTGGTCAGCGGCGAATGGCGGCAAGTCCAAGAACTGCTGCGCAGGTTGGCGGCCGAGCCGCGTTTGATCGCTGGCGTGGTGGTGTCGTCGGCCCTGTTGGGGGTGCAATTGTGGCTATTCATGTGGGCGCCTCTCAATGGCCGCAGCCTGGATGTGTCGGTGGGTTATTTCCTGCTGCCGCTGACCATGGTGCTGACCGGGCGCCTGGTATGGGGCGAACAATTGTCCTATCTGCAAAAGATCGCGGTGTTTTTTGCAGCGCTCGGCGTGCTGAACGAGCTGTACCAGGCCGGTGGTTTCTCCTGGGCGACGTTGGTAGTGATCATCGGTTACCCGCTGTACTTCATCGCGCGCAAATACCTCAAGACCGATCATTTGGGCGGCCTGTGGCTGGACATGGCACTGATGCTGCCCGTGGCCTGGTGGTTTGTGCAGAGCGGCGAACAGGGCTTTGCAGTGATGGACGCGCAACCGAAACTCTATGCGCTGATTCCGATCCTCGGCCTGATCAGCGCCTCGGCACTGGTGAGCTACATCATCGCCAGTCGCTTGCTGGCTTTCAGTCTGTTCGGCCTGCTCAGCTATGTGGAACCGGTGTTGTTGCTGGTGGTGGCACTGCTGCTGGGCGAAGGTATCAAGGCGGGGCAATGGCTGACCTACATTCCGATCTGGATCGCGGTCATGGTGCTGGTGTTTGAAGGGTTCAAGCATTTGGTACGCCAGCGCCAGGCGTAACACGCAGGCGTTAAAAAGCCCGACCAGGGTCAACTCTGGTCGGGCTTTTTTCTACGCGTGGGTTCAGTCGGTGGTCAACACACCGCGCCGAACCTGATCACGCTCGATGGATTCGAACAAGGCTTTGAAGTTGCCTTCGCCGAAGCCGTCGTCGCCCTTGCGTTGAATAAACTCGAAGAACACCGGGCCCATCAGGGTTTCCGAGAAGATCTGCAACAGCAGACGCTTGTCGCCCTCGATCGAAGAACCGTCCAACAGGATTCCACGGGCCTGCAACTGGTCCACCGGCTCGCCGTGGTTCGGCAAGCGACCTTCGAGCATTTCGTAGTAGGTGTCCGGTGGCGCGGTCATAAAGCGCATACCGATTTTCTTCAACGCATCCCACGTCTTGACCAGGTCATCAGTGAGGAACGCCACATGTTGGATGCCCTCGCCGTTGAACTGCATGAGGAACTCTTCGATCTGCCCGGCGCCCTTGGACGATTCTTCGTTCAGCGGGATGCGGATCATACCGTCCGGAGCGCTCATGGCCTTGGAGGTCAGGCCGGTGTATTCGCCTTTGATGTCGAAATAACGCGCCTCACGGAAGTTGAACAGCTTCTCGTAGAAGTTGGCCCAGTACACCATGCGCCCGCGGTAGACGTTGTGGGTCAGGTGGTCGATAACCTTGAGACCGGCGCCTTGCGGGTTGCGGTCCACGCCGTCGAGAAAGACGAAATCGATGTCGTAGATCGAACTGCCTTCGCCGAAACGATCGATCAGGTACAGCGGCGCGCCACCGATGCCTTTGATCGCCGGCAGGTTAAGCTCCATCGGGCCGGTTTCGATATGAATCGGCTGCGCGCCCAGTTCCAGTGCGCGGTTGTAGGCTTTTTGGGAGTCCTTAACGCGGAACGCCATGCCGCACACCGACGGGCCGTGCTCTGCGGCAAAGTAGGAGGCGATACTGTTGGGCTCGTTGTTGAGGATCAGATTGATCTCGCCCTGGCGATACAAGTGCACATTCTTGGAGCGGTGGGTGGCGACTTTGCTGAACCCCATGATCTCGAAGATCGGCTCCAGGGTGCCGGGCGTCGGCGATGCGAATTCGATGAACTCAAAGCCCATCAGGCCCATTGGGTTTGCGTGTTGGTCGGTCATGTTCGGTGCCTCATCCTGCTCTTTGAAATAAAGAGTCTGATTAAAGAAAAATCAATTGCCAGCAAGGATGAGGTGCAGGGGTGGCGCGCAGGACAGGCCTCGCACGCTGCGGGCGAGGAAGTCACCAAAGATGAGGGGGGAGCCGAGTCGCTTCATGGTTACATCAGTCTCTGACGGCTTTAGGCTTGCGTGAGCGCAAGTCATATTCTTGTATGCGTAAACCGATTCTACACAGCGTAACCTGGTTTGTCCGTACTCTTATCAAATCCCCATTGCCCTGGCGCGTGCAAGGAGTTTGTTGCACAGGCGGAACCCCAACAGAATCACCACGCCGCCCCGCTCTGGTCGCGTACGCACAAAACCCGGATCACGCGAGCATATTCGAACCGAGCCATCTATCATCGGAGCATCCCTGACCGCTACGCCGGTCACGCTCTCTGCGCAATAGGTTTCAGACCCCATGCCCCTCAGTGTCCAAGGCCCTTCAAAGCCGATCACCCGCTATGCCATCAGCCTGTTGTGCACGCTGCTGCCGATACTGCTGGGCGTGCTTATTCTGCATTGGCAGGCCGAACGCACCCTGGAGCAGAGTACCGCGCAGACCGCCCAAGAAGCCGTGCGCCAGTTCGACCTGATGCTCGACAACACCGCCCTCGCCGCCCAGGCGCTCCTGCCGTTGGCCGGACAACCGTGCGACAGCGCTACCCAACTGGCGTTGCGCGAGCAAGTGACACGCCGGCCGTTCGTGCGGGCGACCACCCTGTCCTGGCAAAAGAACATCTATTGCACTTCGCTGTTCGGCGGCGATTACGCCTCGCCCGTCAACCCGGACGATTACGTGGACGGGCGCCTGTGGTTGATGAATGGCAACCCGGTCACACCGGATACGGCGCTGCTGGTCTACCGCCTGGTTGACGGCGACAAGGCCGCGTTCGCCTCCATAGACGGGTACCACCTGACCAACGCGCTGCGCCTGATCAGTCGGTATGCGCAGTTGATCCTGCAGGTCGGGCCGCGCTGGCTCGACGATCAAGGCCGGGTCCACGAGACACTGCCACCGGTATTTGCGGTGGCTCATCACCACCTGGCGTCGGAACGCTATCGCTACAGCGTAGAAGCAGGCGTGCCGGCCGGCGAGGTGTGGCGATATATGCAGGCTCGCTATCCTGCGCTATTGAGCCTGGTGGTGTTTTTTGGCGTGCTGGCAGGCCTGCTCGCCCATTGGCTGCAAAAGCGCTCGTCGGCGCCGACCCGTGAGCTGCAACGGGCGTTGGGCGCCAATGAGTTCATTGCTTTTTTTCAACCCGTGGTGCGCGGCGACACCCGTGAATGGGCCGGCTGTGAAGTGCTGATGCGCTGGCAGCACCCCAAGGAGGGCTTGGTTCGGCCGGACCTATTCATTCCGCTGGCCGAGGATAGCGGCCTGATCGTGCCCATGACCCGCGCCCTGCTCCGTCAGGCCGCCGCTCAATTGGCGCCCCATGCCTCACGCTTTGCGCCGGGTTTTCATATCGGTGTGAACATCACCGCGCGCCACTGTCAGGACTTGCAACTGGTGGACGACTGTCGCGAATTCCTCGCCGCGTTTGCACCTGGCCAGGTGATTCTGGTGCTGGAGCTCACCGAACGCGAATTGATCGAACCCACCGACGTCACGCGACGTCTGTTCGATGCCTTGCATGCGCTTGGGGTGATGATCGCCATCGATGACTTCGGCACCGGCCACTCCAGCCTGGGTTATTTGCGCAATTTCAATGTGGACTACTTGAAGATCGATCAGAGTTTTGTCGCCATGATCGGCGTGGATGCACTCTCCAGCCATATTCTGGACAGCATCATAGAGTTATCTGGCAAGCTCGATTTGGGCATTGTCGCCGAGGGGGTAGAAACAGCGCAGCAGTGTGAATACCTGGCCGCTCGCGGGGTGGACTATCTTCAAGGCTACCTGTTCGGCAGACCTTTACCCTGTGATGAATTCATTAAGTCCCTGGCCAGCCATTGAATAGCCATGCACTAGCAATGCGCAAATTATGTTAATGGGACAAAAGACATGATTTACTCGTGACGAATTAACTACTACAATTTTTCTTGCCTGTGCAGAACTCGCAGGAGGCTTCTTCTTAGAGTCGCCTTAAAGCGCTTGGCTTGCAGCTTTTTTACAGTTGATATCAGCCAACTACACTATTGGAGTACCTATTTTGTCCAAACTCGCCGAATTTCGCGCAGCAGAAAGAGCCCTTCAAGAGCAGCTGGCCCAGCTGGAGTCCTTGAAGAACGACGCCAGCTTGAAGAAAGAAATCGAATTCGAAGAAAAACTCCAAGGGCTGATGAAGACCTATGGCAAGAGCCTGCGCGATATCATCGCGATCCTGGATCCTAGCCTGAGCAAGGCCAGCGCGGTCGCCTCCGCGCCTAAGCAGCGCCGCGCACGCGTGGTCAAGGTTTACCAGAACCCGCATACCGGCGAACTGATCGAAACCAAAGGTGGCAACCACCGTGGCCTCAAAGCCTGGAAAGAAGAGCACGGCGCGGAAACCGTTGAATCCTGGCTGCGCAAGTGATCCACACGCACTAATAAAAAGCCCCGCACATGCGGGGCTTTTGTTATTCAACGGTTCGCAAGTGAACTTAAATAAAAGTTCATTTCGTTCAAAATCGATCGTCGCGATTGCTCTAAAGTTTCAGGCTGTCACGCACCGAACTGACTTCATTCTTGCTGGCGTCATAGGCTTGTGCCTGACCGGCGTATGAAAATACATACGCCTTATCAGTATCGACCGCACCCACCAATGTTTGTGATAGCACATGCCGCCCGTTCTCGGTGATCACGCAAGTAGTTTCCAGTGCGTCGAGGCGGCTCAATGTCGAAGGGTGCATCTTGGTGCACACGCTTTGATAGCCGCCTTGGGCAAAGTCTTTTTGAATAGACTTACGCATTTCCAGCAGAACGCCTTGAAGATTAACTTTATGCCCCGCCTCAATCGGCGTAGCGGTCAGTTCCATGACCATCAAAGTCTGGCCATTCTCGTCATTCTTGATCGCTCGCTGTCGGGATACGGCCTGAGTGCTGACGGAAGCATCGCCCTCGGGCGCCAGCTCTTCGATTTGCCAGCCGCTGGGCCAATGAACTTCCGGCTCGCCAGCCAACACCCACTGACTGGTCAACAGCACACATACAGTACTCAACAGCGGTTTACGACACTCAATCATTGCGAAAACACCCCAGGGACCAGCGGCAAAGTGTGAGGCCCGCCACCTGCCAGTCGCAAGGCCTACGCGGGCTTTTTCATTTGGCGCGGCGGACGGGCCTTGCGTATCATGGCCCGGCTGCATAAATGCTTGCCGCAAGCCAAGGGAGCACTCCACGCTGGAGTCGCGCTTGCCCTATTTTTTTCTGGAGGGCCCATGAGCCTGCACGAACTGAACACCTTCCCGGGCGTCACCGCCCAGCCTGATACCGCCACCACGAACTTCGTGTTCAACCACACCATGCTGCGGGTCAAGGACATCACCCGCTCGCTGGATTTCTACACCCGCGTCCTGGGGTTCTCCCTGGTTGAAAAGCGCGACTTCCCGGAAGCTGAATTCAGCCTGTACTTCCTGGCGCTGGTGGATAAATCCCAGATCCCGGCCGACGCGGCCGAGCGTACTCAGTGGATGAAGTCGATTCCCGGCATCCTGGAACTGACCCACAACCACGGCACCGAAAACGATGCGGACTTTGCCTACCATAACGGCAACACTGATCCGCGTGGTTTTGGCCATATCTGCATCTCGGTACCGGATATCGTTGCCGCCTGCGAGCGTTTCGAAGCCCTGGGCTGTGACTTCCAGAAACGTCTGACCGATGGCCGCATGAAAAGCCTGGCATTTATCAAAGACCCGGACGGTTACTGGGTCGAGATTATTCAACCCGCACCGATGTAAACGAAAAAAAACCCCATGATCGCTCATGGGGTTTTGCATTTCCGGGCCTGTATTTATGCTGGCGCGGAGGTGCGGATCAGGTGGTCGAATGCGCTCAAGGAAGCCTTGGCGCCCTCGCCCACGGCGATCACGATCTGCTTATACGGCACAGTAGTGACGTCGCCGGCGGCAAACACGCCAGGCAGTGAGGTCTCGCCACGGGCATCGACGATGATCTCGCCACGCGGCGTCAGCTCCACCGTGCCTTTGAGCCAATCGGTGTTGGGCAGCAGGCCGATCTGTACGAAGATACCTTCCAGGTCGAGGGTCTTGAACTCGCCGCTGTCGCGATCTTTGTACGCCAGGCCGGTGACTTTCTGCCCATCGCCTTTCACTTCGCTGGTCAACGCACTGGTGATCACGTCCACATTCGGCAGGCTGTACAGCTTGCGCTGCAGGACTGCATCGGCGCGCAACTTGCTGTCGAATTCCAGCAGCGTAACGTGGCTGACAATACCCGCCAGATCAATGGCCGCTTCGACGCCGGAGTTGCCGCCGCCGATCACTGCCACACGCTTGCCCTTGAACAGCGGGCCGTCGCAGTGCGGGCAGAAACACACGCCCTTGGCCTTGTATTCCTGCTCGCCCGGCACACCCATTTCGCGCCAACGTGCACCGGTGGCCAGAATCACGGTCTTGGACTTGAGGGTCGCGCCGCTTTCGAAGCGGATCTCGTGCAGTTCGCCGGCACTTTTTGCCGGGATCAGACTGCTGGCACGCTGCAGGTTCATGATGTCCACGTCGTACTGGCGCACATGGGCTTCCAGAGCACTGGCCAATTTCGGCCCTTCGGTTTCCTGTACCGAGATAAAGTTTTCGATGGACATGGTGTCCAGCACCTGACCACCGAAACGCTCGGCGGCAACACCGGTGCGAATGCCTTTACGCGCAGCATAGATAGCCGCAGAGGAGCCCGCCGGGCCTCCGCCGACCACCAGCACATCAAAGGCGTCTTTAGCGCTGATTTTCTCGGCAGCTTTTTCGGCGCCGCTGGTGTCGAGCTTGGCGAGGATTTCCTCCAGCCCCATACGGCCCTGGCCAAAGTTGACCCCGTTGAGGTAAACACTAGGCACCGCCATGATCTGACGCTCATCAACTTCAGCCTGAAACAGCGCACCGTCGATAGCAACGTGGCGGATATTCGGGTTGAGCACTGCCATCAGGTTCAGCGCCTGGACCACATCCGGGCAGTTCTGGCAGGACAGCGAGAAGTACGTCTCGAAGCTGAACTCGCCTTTGAGGGCGCGGATCTGTTCAATCACTTCGACACTGGCCTTCGACGGGTGGCCACCGACTTGCAGCAGGGCCAGCACCAACGAAGTGAATTCATGGCCCATGGGGATACCGGCAAAACGCAGGCTGATCTCGGCACCCGGGCGGTTGATGGAGAACGACGGCTTACGCCCATCGTCACCATCGGTTTTCAGCGTAATCAGCGTAGTAAGGCTGGTTACGTCTTGTAAAAGAGCCAGCATTTCCTGGGATTTCGCACCGTCGTCGAGGGAGGCGACGATCTCGATCGGCTGGGTGACCCGTTCCAGGTATGACTTCAACTGAGCTTTAAGATTGGCGTCCAACATACGGGCGATTTCCTGTTCATTCGGTTTATTACAGTCGAAAAAAAACGCCCGAGCGAATCTCGCCCGGGCGTTTTGAGGGCGGTTGCAGCTTACTTCACAGGTGCGGAAACCCGCCCTAGAGACTTCACAGACTTAGATCTTGCCGACCAGGTCCAGGGACGGAGCCAAGGTGGCCTCGCCTTCTTTCCACTTGGCTGGGCACACTTCACCCGGGTGAGCGGCAACGTACTGAGCGGCCTTGATTTTGCGCAGCAGCTCGGAAGCGTCACGGCCAACACCGCCGTCGTTGAGTTCAACGATTTTGATCTGGCCTTCCGGGTTGATCACGAAAGTGCCACGGTCTGCCAGGCCAGCTTCTTCGATCAGCACGTCGAAGTTGCGGGAGATGGTCAGGGTCGGGTCGCCGATCATGGTGTACTGGATTTTGCCGATGGCTGGCGAAGTGTTGTGCCAGGCTGCGTGGGCAAAGTGGGTGTCGGTGGACACGCTGTAGATCTCGACGCCCAGTTTCTGGAATTCGGCGTAGTTGTCGGCCAGGTCTTCCAGCTCGGTTGGGCAAACGAAGGTAAAGTCGGCTGGGTAGAAGAACACCACAGACCATTTGCCTTTCAGGTCAGCGTCGGTCACATCTACGAAGCTGCCGTTTTTGAACGCAGTGGCTTTAAACGGTTTTACTTGGCTGTTGATGATAGGCATCGTTGACTCTCCGTCAGGGGTTAAGAAGTTGATGAGGTGAATCCTACCCAGTCTCTCGATAGATGGCTCATTGGCAAACCTGATGCTGATGATTGGTTTTCCCTATCAGGTCACCCTATTAATAGAAGAAAACTCAAATCAATGGCTGGTTAGCCAGCGTCATACCAAGAAAGGGCGTCGCTTCAACATAGCGCATGGCGGATTTCATGTCGTTCCAGCCGACATAACTCATCAATGACTTCATATCCCAGCCATTGCGATGGGCCCACGTAGCGAACCCACGCCGCAGCGAATGGCTGGTGTAGTGCTCGGCCGCGATGCCGGCGCGCTCAAGTGCCTGGCGCAGCAGCGGGATGACGCTGTTGGAATGCAAGCCCTTCTCCCCTACATTGCCCCAGCGGTCGATACCACGAAACACCGGCCCGCGCACCAATGCCGCCGTACTTAGCCAATCGCCATAGGCCTGCACTGGGCACAGGCGCAGCAGAGCCGGGGTGTGGTAGGTCTTGCCCAGGTTGTCGCGATCACTTTTGCTGCGCGGCACATACAAGCTGATTCCGGCCCCCGGTGTGACCTGCACATGCTCCACTTGCAAGCGGCATAGCTCGTCACTGCGAAAGCCACGCCAGAAGCCCAGCAGGATCAACGCCCTGTCGCGCGTGGCCCGCAGCAGCCGTGCCGTGTCCTGGGACTCGTTCGCTTGCTGCGCCTCCTGCTCAAGAAAAGCCACCACCTGCTCCAACTGCTGGAGTTGCAGCGGCTCGGCTTGCTTTTCCCGCGCGGGGTGCACCGCACGGATGCCCTTGAGCACCTTACGCACCACCGGCGCCTTGGTGGGATCAGGAAAGCCTTGGCTGGTATGCCACTGCGCCAGCGCCGAGAGCCGCAACTTCAAGGTATTGACCGCCAGCACACCCGCGTGCGCGACCAAGTAGCGCGCCACGCTGTCGCTGGTCGCCGGCAGAAAGCCGCCCCAGCTCACTTCGAAATGTTCAATGGCCGCGCGGTAGCTACGGCGCGTGTTATCGCGAGTGGCGGCGTTGAGGTATCGATCCAGATCGCTCATGGAGGGCCTATTCGTACTGGAAACGGGGACAGTTGCGCTGAAGACACGCATGACGCGGGATAATACGCCAATATCCCATCTGTTAACTTCATAATTTGAACATGAAATAATCCATGTTAGAGTACGTAACTACATACTACGTACCACAGTACTAAATCGACGGAGACCTCATGGCGCGCGGCGGCATCAATAAAGCAGTGGTTCAAACGGCACGCTTGGCGATCATCGCCAGAGGCGAACACCCCAGCATCGATGCAGTACGCATCGAGATGGGCAATACCGGCTCCAAGACCACCATTCATCGCTACTTGAAGGAGTTGGATGAGAGCGAATCACGCGTCACCATCACCGAGGCGCCCATCGACGAAGAACTGAGCGAGCTGGTCGCGCGGCTGGCCCAGCGTCTCAAAGACAAGGCTCAGGAGCCGATCGACCTGGCCTTGGCGCAATTCGAACAAGAGAAAACTGCCCTGCACGCCCAGCTGCAAACCCTGCAGGACGCCCATCAGCAGCTTCAGCAGCAATTCGATATTCAAGCCGCTGCCCTGGCGGAAGAAAGCGCAGCCTTGCAAACCGCCAGCACCAGCCTGCAAACCGAGCAGACCCGCAATGCCGGGCTCAGCCAGGCGTGCAGCGATTACGAGTTGCGCCTCAACGATAAAGATGAGCAGATCCGCTCGCTGGAAGACAAACACACCCACGCGCGGGATGCCCTGGAGCACTACCGCAGCGCCATCAAGGAACAGCGCGAGCAGGAACAGCGGCGTCACGAAAGCCAATTGCAGCAAGTTCAGGCAGAGCTACGCCAGGCCCAGCAAAGCGCCATGGTGCGTCAGGATGAGATCACTCAATTGCATCGGGATAATGAGCGGCTGCTGATCGAACACCGGGTCACAGCGAAAGAGCTGGCGGCATTGCAGGAAAAATTCCAGAAAGATCAGACCGAGCACCGCCAGCTCAGCGAACAGCTCAACCGTATCGACGGCGAGCGCACCTTGCTTCAAGAGCGTCTGCGCGTGGCGCTGCTGGACAGCCAGTCGCGACAGGCAGCACTGACTGAATACCAGCAAGCCAACAAAACCCTGGAACTGGACCTGCTCAAGGCCCAGGCCAGTATCGAAGCCTTGCGTCTGGCCGCCGTCGTTGCAACGGCGCCAGAGACCAAGCCAACCGACTGATCAGTCGGCCACTGGCGTGCGCATGGTGACGAATTCTTCCGCCGCCGTAGGATGCACGCCTATGGTTTCGTCAAAATGCCGCTTGGTTGCGCCCGCCTTGAGCGCGATCGCCAGGCCCTGGACGATTTCGCCCGCGTCCGGACCGACCATATGGCAGCCCAACACCTTGTCGGTATCGGCATCCACCACGAGCTTCATCAGGGTCTTTTCCTGGCAGTCGGTCAGGGTCAGCTTCATCGGGCGGAAGCGACTTTCGAAAACCTGGACGTTATGGCCGTTCTTCTTCGCCTCCTCCTCTGTCAAACCTACAGTGCCGATATTCGGCAGGCTGAACACCGCTGTCGGAATCATCGCGTAATCCACTGGGCGATACTGCTCGGGCTTGAATAGGCGACGCGCCACGGCCATGCCTTCAGCCAGGGCAACCGGAGTGAGCTGCACGCGACCGATCACATCGCCGATGGCCAGGATTGAAGGTTCGGTCGTTTCGTACTGATCATTGACCTGCACGAAGCCACGCTCGTCGAGAGCGACCCCGGTGTTTTCCAGGCCCAGGTTGTCCAGCATCGGACGCCGGCCGGTCGCATAAAACACGCAGTCCGCCTCCAGCACACGGCCATCCTTGAGCGTGGCCTTCAGGCTGCCATCGGCTTGTTTGTCGATGCGTTCGATATCGGCGTTGAATTGCAGGTCCAGGCCGCGCTTGGTCAACTCTTCCTGCAGATGCTTGCGCACCGAGCCGTCAAAGCCGCGCAAGAACAAATCACCGCGATACAGCAGGCTAGTCTGAGCGCCCAGGCCATGGAAAATCCCGGCAAACTCAACGGCGATATAACCGCCGCCCACCACCAGCACGCGCTTGGGCAACTCCTTGAGGAAAAACGCTTCATTGGAGCCAATGGCATGTTCGCGCCCTGGAATCTCCGGAATCTGCGGCCAGCCACCCGTGGCGATCAGGATGTGCTTGGCGGTAAAGCGCTCACCATTGATTTCCACCTGATGCGGATCCACCAATCGCGCGTGTCCTTCGTGCAGGGTCACGCCGCTGTTGACCAGCAGGTTGCGATAGATGCCATTGAGGCGATTGATCTCGCGATCCTTATTGGCGATCAACGTCGCCCAATCGAAATTCGCCTCGCCCAAGGACCAGCCAAAGCCGCTGGCCTGTTCGAAGTCTTCGGCAAAATGCGCGCCGTACACCAAGAGCTTTTTCGGCACGCAGCCCACGTTCACACAGGTGCCGCCCAGATAGCGGCTTTCCGCTACGGCAACCTTGGCGCCAAACCCTGCGGCAAAACGCGCCGCGCGAACACCGCCGGAACCGGCGCCAATTACATACAGATCAAAATCGTAGGCCATTTCACTCTCCTCGGCAGGACACCAGCATACCGACTTACATGGGGCTGAAAAACGAAAAAGCCACCCGAAGGTGGCTTTCTCTTAAAACCGGCGAACAGGCGTGAATCAGTATGCCTTGCCAGTCTTGTAGAAGTGCTCGTAGCAGAAGTTGGTGGCTTCGATGTAGCCTTCCGCGCCGCCGCAGTCGAAACGCTGGCCCTTGAACTTGTAGGCAATCACGCAGCCGTCTTTGGCTTGCTTCAACAGAGCGTCGGTGATTTGGATCTCACCACCCTTGCCTGGCTCGGTTTCTTCGATCAACTTGAAGATGTCCGGGGTCAGGATGTAGCGACCGATGATCGCCAGGTTCGATGGAGCATCTTCCGGTGCAGGTTTCTCGACCATGTCGCGTACGCGGATCAGGCCATCACCAATGTCATCACCGGCGATCACGCCGTACTTATTGGTTTCGGTCGGGTTCACTTCCATCACAGCAACGATGGTGCAGCGGTATTTCTGGTACAGCTTGACCATCTGGGTCAGTACGCCGTCGCCTTCCAGGTTTACGCACAGGTCGTCCGCCAGTACCACGGCGAACGGTTCGTCACCGATCAGCGGACGGCCGGTCAGAATCGCGTGGCCGAGGCCTTTCATTTGCGTCTGGCGGGTGTAGGAGAACGAGCACTCGTCCAGCAGCTTACGGATGCCGACCAGGTATTTTTCCTTGTCGGTGCCCTTGATCTGATTTTCCAGCTCGTAGCTGATGTCGAAGTGGTCTTCCAGGGCGCGCTTACCGCGACCGGTCACAATGGAGATTTCATTCAGACCGGCATCCAGAGCTTCTTCCACACCGTACTGAATCAGTGGCTTGTTCACCACCGGCAGCATCTCTTTGGGCATGGCCTTGGTCGCTGGCAAGAAGCGAGTGCCGTAACCGGCTGCTGGGAACAAGCATTTCTTGATCATATGGGTCCTTACAAAGGGCTATGCGTACGGAATTCGGCGCAGTCTAATCAGGCCGCAGCCACCTTACAATGGGTCCTGCTGGCGTTGCGATGTCATCATAGAGAAAAAATCTCAGCGTAAGTTCCACTTATCTTACAAACAGCACTGCCGTTACTTCGGCAAAAATACCCACTGCTTATTGTTTCAATCTGCTGAAGCCTTTTTATCACGCTGGCGCGCTGGAACATTGACCTGGATTAACTTGCCCTGAACCCTGACATTTGGCGCTATCATTGCGGCCTTGAACCAGACCACGAGATTGTTAATAGATGTCAGAACCCAAAGGTGTGAACGGCTACCTGATTACCCAGCGCGCGGACGGCTGGCATTTGATCAACTTCCACGGCGACAGCGTCGCTGGCACCTTCGCCACCGAACGTGAGGCGATCGCAGTGGCCGAAGTGTTCGTGGATGAGGCCGGCCACGCTTCGAGCAAGCGCCCGAAAGGCAAGTAAGCGTCAGCCTTCACCTATGAAGCCCCTGAGAATGGGGCTTTTTTGTGTTTGTCTGTACGCAGATGGCAGTTCGCTATAATCTTCGCCAAACGCCCCACGACAGTGTCAGCGCTCCCCTCCTACACCCTTAATGACGAACACTTATGAACAAGATTCTGGCACTTACTGCGGCACTGGCACTCGCCGGCTGCACCACCACCTCGGACGTCTACCTGAAAAACGGCGAACAAGGCCTGACCATTGATTGTTCCGGCGAAGCCAATTCCTGGGCCAGCTGTTACGAAAAGGCCGACGCTTCATGTGCAGGCACCGGCTACCGTATTGTCGGCACCGAAGGCACGCCGTCACTCAAGGAAAGCGAGAAAACCCTGGGCCAGGACGTTGGCAACTACAAAAGCCGCAGCGTCGTCGTGGTGTGCAAATAAGCGTCGGCGCTTACAGCTGAATGTCGGCGAACTTGATGCCCAGGCCGCGAATGGTCTCGATCAGATCGTCCAGGCGCTGGAACGACTCCACTTCGTCCTGATCGTCCACCAGGAAAAAACTGCGTCCACCGCTTTTTTTGAAGAAAACGATCCACTCGCCGAGGTCGGCAGGATTCTGGATGACATGGGTGGCCGAGATCTGACCCTCGGCATGGCGGGCTCTGACATCTTCACGTTTCATAACTGGCTTCCAGAAAAGACAAATACCGCGCGAACCCGGGCTCGCACGGCATTTTTGCATTGAATAGTCGACAGTCTAACGGATGCCCTGCCCGATCAGCACGCCCTCTACGGTTTGGCCATACAAATTGACGCCGTCGTTGGCGTGGAACTTCAGTCGGGTCTTTTCCACCGAGCCGTCCACCAGGCGCGGATCCTGCGGCCGTTCGTGGCTGTTGACGTAGGCCGCCACATCCCAGGCCTGCTGGTCGCTCAAACTGCCGCCTTTACCCAGTGGCATATTGTGTTTGATAAACGACGCGGCCGTATTGATGCGGTGCATGCCCGCGCCCCAGTTGTAGGAATCCTTACCCCATAGCGGTGGCATCGCATAGTCGTCACCTACCTTTTGCCCTTGGCCTTGCGGCCCATGACACACCGCACACTGCTCTCCATAGACCTGTGCGCCCCGAGCCAAGCTGTAACCGTCTGCCGGTTGCGCTACCTCTGGGTACCCGCGCCCCGGCAGCTCGACGCCCAGCGGCGCTTTACTGGCCAGCCAATAGGAATATACCGATAAAGCGGTGATTTCCGGGCTGTCGGCGGCCGGCGGGGTGCCGCCGTTCATGCTGAATTGGAAACAGCCCTGCAACCGCTCGGCGTAGGTGTTGACCTTGTCGTTCTTCTTTCTATACGCCGGATACATAGGATACGCCGCCCACAACGGCGCCGAGTTGGCCAGGCGGCCCTGGTTGAGATGGCAATTGCTGCAATTGAGGCCGTTGCCGACAAACTGCGGGGCCAGACGTTTGGTGTCGACGAACAAGGCATATCCCTGCCTGACCGACTTGCCATAGGCATTGTCGGGCAAGTCTTTCTCCGCCGGAGGCTGGAACACGCTGGCTGACGATTCGACCGAATGGGGCACTAACTGGGATTGGTCTTCCATGGCGATGGTTGCGGCATGGCTTGGCAGGACCATCAACAGCCCGACAGCGGGAGTGATCAGATGCGCCTTCATGGCTTAGCCTCCACGTTCAATGACGCGAAGTACTGAGCCACACCCTGGACTTCCTCGGCGGTCAGTGACTTGGCGATGTGCCCCATCAGATCATTGGCATCGTTGCGGCGAGTGCCGTTCTGCCAGGCGCTCAACTGCGCAGCCAGATAAGCCGCAGGCTGGCCGGCCAGTGGCGGGAACGCGTCACCGATGCCGCTGCCGGCCGGACCGTGACAACTGACGCACGCAGGAATCTGTCGCTCCCACGCGCCTTGCCAGGCAAGTTGCTGCGCGGCTGTGGTCGGCATTTCGCTGCGGTGCAGCGCAGCCGGTGCTGGCGCTGGCATCGCGGCGATGGCTTGGCTCAGTGCGTCCACCTCCGCCGGTGTCAGGGCAATTGCCAGCGGGCGCATCACCGGGTTGCTGCGGCTACCGCTTTTGAAATCTTCCAGCTGCTTGCGTACATAGGCCGCCGGCAGCCCCGCCAACCGCGGGAAACCAGCCGCCGCCATGCCTGAACCATCCGCACCATGGCAAGCCACACAGGGCATGGCGCCCGGCTGCGCACCGCCTTCCATAAAAATTTTCTTACCATCCAGCGCCTGGGCGTTATCCATCAGCAAAAGCAGCGCGCTACTCATCAGCACTCGTTGCAGAGCTTTCATCACGACTCCGTTTTTATTGTTAATGAGTTGATGCAATTACGGCATAAACCTTACAAAGCGTAGGGCAATGACCCTGCTTCCACAACATTAACGCCGAGAATAAAAAAGCCTGACACTGCAGCGGCAGGGCCAGGCTTTTATCGGATTCGAAGTCTGATGATGAGACTCAAAGGATCAGCCGGAGATGCAGTCCTCACCGGCTTTTTTCACATCGCCCGGACGAATCGGCACATTCGACATGCTCTCGTAGAGCTTGATGCTGCTGCCGCTGGAGCGTTCCTCAATTTCAAAAATCGCCGATGGGTCGGCCGAGAACTTCTGCGGCACGATCACCCTGACACCTTCCTTGTGCGGCTCGATCTGCGGTGGCCGACGGGTAGTGGAGAGTTTCTGCACAACACATGCGGCGTATTCCTGCGGCTTCTTACCGGAAATCACTGCCAACGTTGGCGGGGTCTGCTTGATGTCTGCAACCGAAGCACATCCACCCAACGCCAAGGCCAGAACCAACACACTCCACTTCATATAAAAACCTCCGATAAAGACCCTACGACAGCGGGGATGGTAAATTTCTCCCGGACACGTAGGATTTATCCCTGATCACACGGTAAATAACTGTTTTAAATTGTCGACGCCGTTGAAGACGGGCCGATAATAAACGCGCTGGGGCTGATAAACTCCATCTTAACCTACGTATCATTCTGATTTTTCAGAAAAAGCCCTTCTGGAGACACTCCCATGAAATTTATCCACCAGCGCGAGCACCTCAACGAGGGAGATATTGTCGTCATCGAATGCTCGCAAACCTGCAATATCCGTCTGATGAGCGACGCGAACTTTCGCAGCTTCAAAAACGGCGGCCGCCACACTTACCATGGCGGTGCGTTCGACAAATTCCCTGCGAAGATCACCGCGCCGAGCACCGGTTTCTGGAACATCACCCTGGATGTGGTCACCCGCCGCGCCATCAGCGTGACCCGCAAACCTGCGCTGTCCCACAAGATTCGTATCGTGCGTCGTACCAGCTCCAAGCTGAGCTGATCCGCCCTTCCACAGGAAATAACCGTGACTGCCACCACCAAATACGTGATCAAGTACAAGCTCAACGGCGAGCGCCGCTTCGAGTTTGCCCACCTGCACAGCAACGACTTGGAAGAAGCCAAGCAAGCTTTGGCGAAAATTCACGGGGCCAGTGATGAAATTACCGACATCACTGTGAGCAAGGCGCTCTAAGCCCATGCCCGGCCCCACTGCGGACCTGTTCGCCGACCACGCCTTGCAGCAACCCGCAGGGCGTGAGCAGATCGGCGAACAGTCCTACGTGCTAAGGGGTTATGCCCTGCCTTGGATTGATCGTCTTCTGCCAGAACTGCGCCGCGTGTTGGCGCAAGCACCGTTTCGCCAAATGGTTACCCCCGGTGGCTTTACCATGTCGGCAGCGTTGAGCAGTTGCGGTGACCTGGGCTGGACCACCGACACCACCGGCTATCGCTACACCCCCTTCGACCCGCGCACCCAACAGCCTTGGCCCGCCTTGCCCGAAGCCTTGCGGGCATTGGCTGTAGAGGCGGCGGCCGAGGCCGGTTTCGCCGCCTTCGCCCCCGACGCCTGCCTGATCAACCGCTATGTGGCCGGGGCCAAGATGTCGCTGCACCAGGACAAAAACGAGCGCGATTACGCAGCGCCCGTGGTGTCAATATCCCTGGGCCTGCCGGCGATCTTCCTGTTCGGTGGCCATGCCCGTGCAGACAAACCGCAGAAAGTCTCGCTGTTCCATGGTGATGTGGTGGTCTGGGGCGGGGTGGACCGCCTGCGCTTTCATGGGGTGATGCCGATCAAAGACGGGGTGCATCCGGTGATGGGCCCGCAACGCATCAATCTGACGCTACGCACCGCCGGTTGATTTGACCGCAAGCTTCGGAGTGTCAGGCGGTCTCGGCGCGGTTAATCTGACCGGGATCCGTCAAGAGTGCCAAGCATGACTATCGAACAAGATCCCCGCTGGGCTGCCATTGTGGCCCGTGACAGCAACGCCGATGGGTCGTTTGTGTATGGCGTTAAGACCACCGGTGTCTATTGCCGCCCCAGCAGCGCCTCGCGGCTGCCGCGCCCGGAGAATATTGAGTTTTTCGACACCCCGGCGCAGGCCGAAGCCGCCGGCTATCGCCCCAGCAAACGCGCGAGCGGCGACCGGACACAACTGGCCGCCCACCATTCACAATTGGTGGCCGATGCGTGCCGGCATATCGAGCAGGCCGCCACTGCGCCGAGCCTCAATACCCTCGCTGACCGAGCCGGTCTGAGCCCGTTCCATTTCCATCGCGTTTTCAGGGCCGTGACGGGCCTGACGCCCAAGGGCTACGCCAATGCCCATCGGTCCCGCAAAGTGCGCGACGGGCTTAAGGGCCAGCATTCCGTGACGGCTGCGCTGTACGACGCCGGTTTTAATTCCAACAGTCGTTTTTATGAAGCGGCCGATCAGGTGCTTGGCATGAAACCCAGCGACTACAAGGCCGGCGGCGCTCACAACGCTATTTGGTTCGCCGTCGGGCAGTGCTCGCTGGGGGCGATTTTGGTGGCGCAGAGCAGTCGAGGCGTCTGTGCGATCCTGCTGGGTGACGACCCCGAACAACTGCTGCGCGACCTGCAAGACCAATTCCCCAAGGCCGAACTGGTGGGCGCCGATGGCCCATTCGAAAGGTTGGTGGCCCAGGTCGTCGGCTTTGTCGAGGCGCCCGCGCTGGGCCTGGATTTGCCGTTGGACCTGCGTGGCACCGCGTTTCAGGAGCGTGTGTGGCAAGCCTTGCGGGATATCCCAGTGGGCAGCACCGCCAGTTATGCGCAGATCGCCCAGCGCATCGGCGCCCCCAAGTCGTTTCGTGCCGTGGCCCAGGCGTGCGGCGCTAACAGCCTTGCGGTGGCAATCCCTTGCCATCGGGTGGTGCGCAGCGACGGCGAGCTGTCCGGCTACCGCTGGGGCGTTGCGCGCAAGCAGGCATTGCTTGAGCGCGAACGTAACGGCAAAAGCTGATAGCCCTGCACGAAACGTCCACAGCGTCCAGTGAATAAAACAGACTGGCCGCGTGGCATACGCCCTGCTAAAAACAGCGAAACCACTGACCTTCGCTGGAGACCCATCCATGAGCACCTGGCCTGACACACGGATTCTCGACTTGCTCGGCATCGAGGTACCCATCATCCAGGCGCCCATGGCCGTCGGCACCACGCCCGCCATGGTGATTGCCGCCAACCAGGCAGGCGCGTTGGGCTCGTTGCCCGCGGCCGCGCTGAGTATCGAGCAGCTGCGTGAAAGCCTCAGCGTCATCCGTGCAGCCAGCAACCGGCCAATTAACGTGAACTTCTTCTGCCATCAGCCGCCAGCGCCGGACGACGCTCGCGACCAACGCTGGAAAGCCCTGCTGCAACCGTTCTACCGCGAACTGGGCGCCGATTTCGAGGCGCCGACGCCGGTGTCCAACCGTGCGCCGTTCAACGACGAGGCGTGTCAGGTGGTAGAAGCGTTCCGTCCCGAGGTCGTCAGTTTCCACTTCGGGCTGCCGGAAAAAGCCCTGTTGGATCGGGTCAAAGCCACGGGAGCCAAGGTGCTGTCGTCGGCCACCACGGTGGAAGAAGCCCTATGGCTAGAGGCCCACGGGTGCGATGCGATCATCGCCATGGGCATCGAGGCTGGAGGTCACCGGGGCATGTTCCTTAGCGATGACCTCAACACTCAGATCGGCCTGATGGCGCTGGTGCCGCAGATCGTCGACGCCGTCAGCGTGCCGGTGATCGCCGCGGGCGGTATCGGCGACGCGCGGGGCATCGTCGCGGCGTTCGCCCTGGGCGCCTCGGCGGTGCAGGTCGGCACGGCGTACCTGTTTACCCCCGAAGCCAATGTGAGCGCGGCCCATCACTATGCGTTGCGCCACGCCCAGGCCAGTGAAACCGCCTTGACCAACCTGTTCACCGGCCGCCCGGCGCGAGGCATCGTCAATCGAGTCATGCGCGAATTGGGCGCGATGAATCCAGCCGCGCCGGCATTTCCCCGCGCCGGCGGCGCCTTGATGCCGCTCAAAGCCAAGGATGAAGGCGGCTTCAGCAACCTGTGGTCAGGCCAGGCCTTGCGTCTGGGCCGTGACATCGGCACCTATGGACTGACGCGTCAATTGGCCGAGCAGGCGCTGGCCAAACTCACGTAATCCGTTGCGGCAACGTTGCACTGTACCGGCAGTGGCCAACCGCTATATAGTCCCGTACATAGCGATTACTCACGCCGTGCATTCCAAGGAGCTGCTTCATGCTGATTCATGCCTCACGCCTGGCCGTCCTGGCTACCGCCCTCGTGTTCGGCTCGGCCCACGCCGATGAAGTCCAAGTGGCGGTGGCGGCCAATTTCACCGCACCGATCCAGGCGCTGGCCGCCAGCTTCGAACAGGACACCGGCCATAAACTGGTCGCGTCCTACGGTGCCACCGGCCAGTTCTACACCCAGATCAAGAACGGCGCGCCCTTTGAAGTGTTCCTCAGCGCCGACGACAGCACCCCACAGAAACTCGAAAACGAAGGCGATACAGTCAAAGGCTCGCGCTTCACCTACGCCGTGGGTACCTTGGCGCTGTGGTCGCCTCAAGCTGGCTATGTCGATGCCAACGGTGAGGTGTTAAAACGCAATCAGTTCAAGCACTTGTCCATCGCCAACCCCAAAGCCGCGCCCTATGGCCTGGCCGCCACCCAGGTATTGGCCAAACAGGGCCTGAGCGACCAGGTCAAGGACAAGCTCGTCGAAGGCCAGAACATCACCCAGGCCTATCAGTTCGTTTCCACTGGCAACGCCGAGCTGGGCTTTGTGGCCTTGTCGCAGATCTATAAAGACGGCAAAGTCACCCGCGGTTCGGCGTGGATCGTCCCCGCGGCCTTGCATGACCCGATCAAACAGGACGCGGTGATCCTCAACAAAGGCAAAGACAGCGCCGCTGCCAAAGCGCTGGTCGAATACCTCAAAGGGCCGAAAGCCGCTGCCGTTATCAAATCCTACGGTTACGAGCTGTAAATGCCCCTATCGAGTGCCGACTTTTCCGCGATCTGGTTGACCATCAAACTGGCATCACTGACCACCGTGATCCTGCTGGTCATCGGCACTCCGATTGCCCTGTGGCTGTCACGTACGCGCTCCTGGTGGCGCGGGCCGGTGGGGGCGATCGTCGCCCTGCCCCTGGTGCTGCCACCGACGGTGATCGGCTTTTACCTGCTGCTGAGCATGGGGCCCAACGGTTACTTCGGCCAGTTCACCCAGTGGCTGGGGCTGGGCACCCTGACATTCAGCTTCGCCGGGCTCGTGATTGGTTCGGTGATCTATTCCCTGCCGTTTGTGGTGCAGCCGTTGCAGAACGCTTTTTCGGCCATCGGCACGCGGCCTTTGGAAGTCGCTGCAACACTGCGCGCCGGGCCGTGGGACACGTTCTTCAGCGTCATCCTGCCCCTGGCGCGGCCAGGGTTTGTCACCGCTTCCATTCTGGGTTTTGCCCACACCGTGGGTGAATTCGGTGTGGTGCTGATGATCGGCGGCAATATTCCGGACAAGACGCGCGTGGTGTCGGTGCAGATCTATGACCATGTCGAAGCCATGGAATACGCCCAGGCCCATTGGCTGGCCGGCGCCATGGTGGTGTTCGCCTTCTTTGTGTTGCTGGCGCTCTACTCCAGCCGTAAAACCAACATGGGCTGGAACTGATATCGATGATGGAAATACGCCTGCAACTGTCGTACTCCGGCTTTGCCCTCGATGTGGACCTGCACCTGCCCGGGCGCGGCGTCACTGCGCTGTACGGGCATTCCGGCTCGGGCAAGACCACTTGCCTGCGCTGCATCGCCGGGTTGGAGCGGGCCCGCGACGGCTTTGTGCGGATCAACGATGAGGTCTGGCAAGACAGCCGCAGCGGCCTATTCGTACCACCGCACCAGCGTCCTTTGGGGTATGTGTTCCAGGAAGCGAGCCTGTTTGCGCATTTGTCGGTGCGCGCCAACCTGGCATTCGGCCTCAAGCGCACACCGCGCGCGCGACGGCGGGTGGACATGGCTCAGGCCACCGAACTGCTGGGCATCGGCCACTTGCTCGAACGTCACCCGCAGCACCTGTCCGGCGGCGAGCGCCAGCGCATCGGCATCGCCCGCGCTCTGCTTACCAGCCCGCGCTTACTGCTGATGGATGAGCCCCTGGCGGCCCTCGACAGCCAGCGCAAAAGCGAAATCCTGCCGTACCTGGAACGCCTGCACGACGAGTTGGACATCCCGGTGCTGTACGTCAGCCATGCCCAGGATGAGGTGGCGCGCCTGGCCGATCACATCGTGCTGCTCAGCGACGGCAAGGCCTTGGCCAGCGGTCCCATCGGCGACACGCTGGCACGCCTGGACCTGCCCCTGGCGCGTGGCGATGAAGCGGGTGTGGTGATCGACGGCGTGGTCACTGCCTACGATGCGCACTACCAATTACTCACGTTGCAGTTGCCGGGCAGCGCCTCGACCATGCGCGTGGCCCACGCACCGCTGGGCGTCGGCCAGGCCCTGCGGGTCAAGGTGCAGGCTCGTGACGTGAGCCTCAGCCTGCAGGCCGAAGAACACAGCAGCATCCTCAACCGTTTGCCAGTGACCGTTACCGAGGAAATCGCCGCGGACAATAGCGCCCATGTACTGGTGCGCCTGGACGCCGGTGGCACACCGTTACTGGCGCGCATCACACGGTTTTCCCGCGATCAGTTGCAATTGCATCCCGGCCAGGCTCTGTGGGCGCAGATCAAGGCCGTGGCGGTGCTGGCCTAGCAAACCTTTTGGCACGACCGCACACAGCTGCGGTCCATCAGACATACCGGCCTGATTTTGTTGCCAAGGAACCTGACCCATGCCCGACTCCGCGCTGCCCGCCGACCTGCCTCGCGACTTGCATTACGTTGATGACACCCAACCGGGCATTCGCCGCAAGAAAGTGCGCGGCAAATTCCAGTACTTCGACCCCAAGGGCGAACGCATCACCGATGCCGAAGAGATCCATCGTCTCAACGCCCTGGCAGTGCCACCGGCCTACACCGACGTGTGGATCTGCGCCGACCCGCGCGGCCACCTGCAAGCCACCGGCCGCGACGCCCGTGGGCGCAAGCAATACCGCTACCACACGCGCTGGCGCGAAGTGCGCGACACCGACAAGTACGCGCGCTTGCAAGCCTTCGGCAATGCCCTGCCAAAACTGCGCAAGCAGCTGGAAGCACAACTGGCCGAGCCCGGTTTCACCCGCGAGAAAGTCCTGGCTACCGTGGTGATGTTGCTGGACGCCACCCTGATCCGCGTCGGCAATACCCAATACGCCCGCGACAACAAATCCTATGGCTTGACCACCCTGCGCAACCGTCATGTGGACGTCAAAGGCAGCGAAATCCAATTCCAGTTTCGCGGCAAGAGCGGCGTCGAGCACCAGCTCAGCGTGAAGGACCGCCGCCTGGCAAATGTGGTGAAACGCTGCATGGAATTGCCGGGACAGAACCTGTTCCAGTACTTGGACGAGAACGGCGAGCGCCACACGGTCAGCTCTCATGATGTGAATGCCTATCTGCACAGCCTCACCGGCGAAGACTTCACCGCCAAGGACTACCGCACCTGGGCCGGCACCGCCATGGCGTTGGCGGTGCTGCGCGAGTTGGAGTGGCAGCCCGAATCCGATGCCAAGCGCCATGTGGTGTCGATGGTCAAGGATGTCGCCAAACAGCTGGGCAATACTCCGGCGGTGTGCCGCAAGTGTTACATCCACCCGGCGGTGCTGGAGCATTTCAGCCTTGGCGAGTTGTCGAAATTGCCCAAGCCGCGAGTGCGCAAAGGCTTGAAAGCCGAGGAAGTTGCACTGGCGATGTTCCTGGAACGACTGGCGGCCGACTTGCCGCAAAAGGCCAAGGCAGGGTAGGCTCTGCCGCCCTCCTGTTCTCTAGGACGACCGCCGACGTGAACCACTAAGCCTTCCAAAATGTATCCGCAACCAGCGCCACGCGCGCTAGTTGGCCTGTCCGACATTTTTTTGGAGGTGCTGATGACTCTCGTCAAACGGCTGCCCGCAATGATTTCCCTGCAACACGTTACCTTCCAGTTCGCCAATGGCGAAACCTTGCTGGCTGACGTGAACCTGTCCATCGATCACACCTCCACCGGTATTGTGGGACGCAATGGCCGTGGCAAAAGCGTGCTCGCGCAATTGATCGCCGGGGTGCTTGTGCCTTCATCCGGCTCGATCTCCCGCTCGGCCAGCGCGGTCTATGTGCCGCAACGGGTGGTGGTCAATCCGGGAATGAGCGTTGCCGATCTTAGCGGCACTGCCAACGTGCTGGCAGCGCTGGAACGCATGGCTGCGGGCGCGGCGCACATCGACGATTTTGACCTGATCGACAATCGCTGGGATCTGCCCGAACGTCTGCGCGCGGCCCTGGATGAAGCCGGTCTGGCGTCACTGGCGGCGGATTCATCGGCCGAACAACTCAGTGGCGGCCAACTGGCGCGGGTAGTGCTGATCGGCGCCCTGTTGGCGTCGCCACAGGTGCTGGTACTCGACGAGCCCACCAACCACCTCGACAGCGATGGCCGCGCCTGGCTGATGCGAGCGCTGGGCCAGTGGCGCGGCGGCTTGGTGGTGGTCAGTCACGATCGGCCATTGCTCGATAGCCTGGGGCGCATCGTCGAAGTGTCGCCCCTCGGTCTTCACGTCTATGGCGGTAATTACGAGACTTATCGCCGGCAACGCGACGCCGAGCAACAGGCCGCCGTCGCGGCATTGGAACAGGCGCGCCTGGAGCGCAGTCGCGAACGCCGTCGCCTACAAAAGGACCACGATACACTGCAACGCAATGCCGCCCGTGCTCACCAGCACGCACAAACCGCGAATGTGGACCGGTTTACCCAGGCGCGCTGGAAGCGCACCGCCAGCGAAGTGGTCAGCAGCGTGCGCAGTGAGCAATACGCGCGTAAACAACAACTGGATACTCAAGTCCGCCAAGCCCATGAGCGCGTGGAGGAACAGTCGCCGACATTGATCCCCTTGCCGGCGTCGACGGTGCCTAAGGGGCGGCTGGTGCTGAGGTTGGTGGATGCATGCCTACCATGGTTGCATACACCCGCACTGACGCTCAGTTTGACGGGCCCCGTGCGAGTAATCGTGCAGGGCCCTAACGGTTGCGGCAAATCCACCTTGCTCAAAGTGCTGGCGGGCGATTCCCACCCGGTCAGCGGTGAGTGTTGTGTGCCGGTGCCCACCGCGTACATCGATCAGCAACTGGCCTTTCTGGAGGACCGACGCTCGGTTATCGAGCACCTCAATCTGCTCGAAACGCCGCTGGCCGAAGGCGAGCTGCGTACTCGCCTGGCTTTGCTGCAACTGAACGCCGTGCGTGTGACTCAGCCGGTCGCGCAGCTCAGCGGTGGCGAGCGTTTGAAGGCCGCGATGGCGATTGCCCTGTGGCGTGAAATCCCGGCGCAATTATTGTTGCTGGACGAACCGACCAACCACTTGGACCTGGAGTCGGTGCTTGCCTTCGAACACGCGTTGCAAGGGTTTGCGGGCGCATTGGTGGTGGTATCCCATGACGAGGCGTTTGTCCGGGCCATCGGCCCGACCCATCGGTTGCAGTGGACATCCACAGGATGGTGCCTGGAAGCTGTCTGAGATCATTGCGCGTAAGGTCAAAGCGTCCTACCGTAGTGGCCGGATAATCTCACCGAGGAACCCGCGTCCATGCTGCCTCCGCCCCGCAAACCGTACGCCAACGCTGCACTGGCTCATCGACGCTTATGGCGAGGCCGCATCGGCATGATGCTGGTGGGCAGCTTATCGGTGCTGGCGGGTATGACGGATGCCATTGGCTTTATGGCCAGCGGCGACTTCGTTTCGTTCATGAGCGGTAACACCACCCGCCTGGCGGTGGCTATCGGCGCTGGCGACCACAGCCTGACTCTACGACTACTGTTGCTGGTCGCCACCTTTGTTCTGGGGAACGCGCTGGGGATCGTGGTCAGCCGATTCAGCCGGCGCCACGCCCTGCCGCTGCTGCTGTATATCGCTGCGCTGCTGTGCTGCGGCGCCTTTTGGCCATTCGAAGACATGTTGCCCGCGCTACTGGCTGCCATCGTGGCCATGGGCATGCTTAACGCGGCGGTCGAGGAAGTGAATGGTCTGCCGGTGGGCCTGACCTATGTGACCGGCGCACTTTCGCGTTTCGGTCGCGGGGTGGGCCGTTGGCTGCTGGGCGAACGTCGCAGCGGTTGGAGGGTGCAACTGATTCCATGGGGCGGCATGTTTGTCGGCGCCGTGATCGGTGCAGTGTTGCAGCAGCACATGGGCCTGCGCGCGCTGTGGGTCAGCGCTGCATTGGCGGCGGTGTTGGGGTTGGTGTCGTTGAAGATTCCGCGGCGTTGGCACTTGGGTTACATGCCGCGCTGATCAAGGGAGGATGCTCGCCCGGCGCGACGGCCTTGACGTCCGTGTACTGGTAAAGAGCCATCACCCCGGGCGAGCGAGGTGAATCATAAGCCAATGCCCAACGCCTGTCCCGCCGGGCGTTTCCGAATATGACTAAGGCAAGGGACTACAGACAGGTCGCCAGCGCGGCCAAGCGACGCTTGGCGGGCATCGTGTTTTCGGCGGCGTAGTACTTGACGCTGGAACCTGCGCCTACGCTCTGAATGTCGACGAAGTAATCGCCGCCAGTGGTGTACACGGTGAAACCACCCGCCTCGCTCGGTTCCTTGAAGCCACCGGCGTCCACGCCGAACACACTTTCATCCTGCCAGCCGAACTGAATGCACTCGGCAACCACCAGTGTGGCCTTGTCCGATGCCAGGGTTTTGTAGGGTGCGCCGGTGCGCGCCTCGTTCATCTTCGAACCCGCGCAACCGCTCAGTACCGCCAGTGCCAATGCGCCCAATACCACGTTCCGCATGCCATCGCTTCCTTGGAAAAAACGCGACTCTACCATTTACGGGCACCCGCCAAAGACTATTACGTGGCTCTGGTGGTGCCTGATCGAGGTTGGAGTGGCATCGGCATAAACATGGCACTATGATGCCGCGGTCGGCTTCACTGAAGAGGTCGACCGGTTATTTTCTACAAGGAAGCGTCATGAAAGATTTCGTTATCAGCGTTAACAACACGGTTTTGTACATCGCCCTGGCCTTCGTCTGGTTGATCGGTCTGGTGTCGATGTTCAGCGCCAGCTTCCTGTCGGGCCTGGCGGTGCTGGTCGGGGGAACGTTGACGTGGTGCATCATTTCCGGCTTCTGGTTCGTCCAGTCGGCCACCTACGAAGAGCTGCGCAAGCTCAACGCAAAAAACTGATGCCCTGAAGCGGCCCCGATTGGGGCCGCTTTGCTTTGGCAGGATAAATTTACCTTCACTGTGATACGCGCCGTAGCCACCTACACTGGCCGGGCTCATTTTTATGAAGTCTTCCTTCTGCCCGCTCTCCCGCGGGCTTTTTTTCGCCTGGGTTTTAAAGCCACCAGCGCAGCAAATAGAACACCGCCATGCTCAGCAACACGGTGAGCAGCACATTGCGCGTCCAGACCATCAACCCCACCGCGCAGAGGCCGGCGAGCCAATACGGATTGGTCGGGCTCAAGTTGAGGTGATGGTCGGCCAGGAAAATAATCGGCCCGCAGATCGCCGTCAGCATGCCCGGCACCGCAAACCCTAGAAACTCTCGCGCACCGCGATTAAGGCGCACCGGCAGACGCGGCTCAATAAACAGATAGCGGTTGAAGAACACCACCAGGCCCATGGCCACAATCATCAGGTAAATCATCGTTGCCCTACCCCCAGTCGCTTACAGGCAAACCCGGCGCTCATGCCCAGCAAACCCGACACCACCACGGCCGACTCCCACTGCAAAAAACTCAGCCAGACCGAGCACAGCAACGCCACCGCCACGCACACCACCGTCGGTACATCGCGCACCACCGGGGTTATCAACGCGATGAAGGTCGCGGCAATCGAAAATTCGAGCCCTAGCTGGTCCAGGCCCGGAATGCTCTTGCCCAGCACAATGCCGGCCAGGGTGAACAGGTTCCAGATGATATAGAAGGTCAGCCCCACGCCCAGGGCGTACCAGCGATTGAAGGTCTGGCGGTCGTAGTGGCTGACCAACGCGAAGAACTCATCGGTCAGCAAGAACCCCAGGCTGATACGCCAGCGGGTACTTAAAGGAGAAAGCACTGGCCGCAGGTGCATGCCGTAGAGCAAATGCTGAGAGGTCAGCAGCAAGGTGGTCAGTACGATCGATATCAGGCTGGCGCCACTTTTGACCATACCGATGGCCACCAACTGCGCAGCGCCGGCGAACACGATGGTCGACAGCCCCTGGGCTTGCAACGGGGTGAATTGCGCATCGATGGCCATGGAGCCGGCGAGCAGCCCCCACGGCGCGCAGGCCAGGGATAACGGAATAACGGCGATCGCACCGCGCGCGAACGCATAACGGGGTAAGGCAGCAGGCATAAAAACGGCTCATCGACGGACAGTCGCCAAGCATGCCAGCGCGCCGAGGCGCCTGTCTTGAACGATATTGCTCAGGCGAGTTTCACGGACACTTGTTCCACCGAATCCCGCGCTTCGCGCAACTCGTAGGCATCTTGGTTGAGCCGGTGAATGGTGTTGAGCAAGCGTTGACGCAACACCTCGTCGCCGAGTTTTTCCACGGCGCGCATCAGATCGAACGCCGCGGTTTCGTTATTTTCCGCGACGGAATCCAGGGTTTTGCGCAGGTTGCGAGTGGCTCGGGTCACGCGGGGTCTTCCTTCATCTGCAATGGGGAGGCACTCTAAGACATGAGTGTTTCATTTTAATTTCAAACACTTGTGGTTGATCTTCACGAACTTGATCCACATCAATCGAAACAAGATTTGACCGAAACATATGGAAATACGTATATTCGAATAAACGTATATGCGGATGGAACCATGTCAGACCTCCTGTCTCCTCCCGAACTGTTCAAATGCCTGGCCGACGCTACCCGTGCCCGCCTGACGTTGTTGATCCTGCGCGAAGGCGAACTTTGCGTGTGCGAACTGATCCATGCTCTGGGCGACAGTCAGCCGAAAATTTCCCGCCACCTTGCGCAATTGCGCAGCGGCGGGTTGCTGGTGGACCGTCGCCAAGGCCAGTGGATCTACTACCGTCTCAATCCGGCGCTGCCCGACTGGGTGCATCAGGTGCTGACCACTACGTTGCAAGCCAACCAGCCATGGTTGCACGACGACGCGCAGCGTCTGGGTGCAATGGGCGACAGACCACAACGGGCCAGCAACTGCTGCTGAGCCATCGGAGCGTTAATTCATGCTTGTCGCAATCGCCATTTTTCTGTTCACCATCGTGCTGGTTATCTGGCAACCCAAAGGCCTCGGCGTCGGCTGGAGCGCCAGCCTCGGTGCGATCCTGGCCTTGGCCTGCGGTGTCATCAGCCTGGCGGATATCCCGGTGGTGTGGCACATCATCTGGAACGCCACCGGTACCTTTGTTGCGTTGATCATCATCAGCCTGTTGCTCGATGAGGCCGGCTTCTTCGCCTGGGCCGCCTTGCATGTAGCGCGGTGGGGCCGTGGGCGCGGCCGACGTCTGTTTGCGTATATGGTGCTGCTCGGTGCGCTGGTGTCGGCGCTGTTCGCCAACGACGGCGCGGCGCTGATCCTTACGCCCATCGTGATGTCGATGCTGTTGGCACTGCGCTTTTCGCCGGCGGCGACCCTGGCGTTCGTGATGGGCGCGGGCTTTATTGCCGACACCGCGAGCCTGCCGTTGGTGGTATCGAACCTGGTGAATATCGTTTCGGCCGACTACTTCAAGATCGGTTTCAACCAATACGCGGCGGTGATGGTGCCGGTCAACCTGGTCAGCGTCGCGGCTACGCTGGTGGTGCTGCTGTGGTTTTTCCGCCGGGATATTCCCCAGAGCTACGACCCGGCCGACCTGGATGAGCCCGTCAGCGCGATCCACGACCGCGCCACGTTTCGCGCCGGCTGGTGGGTGCTGGGCATTCTGCTGGTCGGCTGTTTTGCCCTGGAACCGTTGGGCATTCCCATCAGCGCGATTTCCGCCGTGTGCGCCGTGCTCCTGCTGGTAATCGCCGCAAAGGGCCACAAAATCTCCACACGCAAAGTGCTCAAAGAAGCACCGTGGCAGATCGTGATTTTTTCCCTGGGCATGTATCTGGTGGTCTATGGCCTGCGCAATGCCGGTCTCACTACTTACCTGGCCACCTGGCTCGATACCTTCGCCACCTATGGCGTGTGGGGTGCGGCCATGGGCACGGGGGTACTGACGGCACTGCTGTCATCGGCGATGAATAACCTGCCGACGGTGCTGATCGGCGCGCTGTCCATCGAGTCCAGCCATGCGGTGGGCGTGGTCAAGGACGCGATGGTCTACGCCAACGTGATCGGCAGCGATCTCGGCCCGAAAATCACCCCAATCGGCAGCCTGGCCACGTTGCTGTGGCTGCATATCCTGGCGCGCAAAGGCATCACCATCACCTGGGGTTACTACTTCAAAGTCGGCATTGTGCTGACCTTGCCAGTGCTGCTGATCACCCTCGCCGCCCTCGCCTTGCGCTTGAGTGTCTGAAGGAGCCGTTTCATGAAAGTCCTGTTTATGTGTACCGCCAACAGCTGTCGCAGCATCTTGTCCGAAGCCGTGTTCAACCACCTGGCGCCGGCAGGTTTCCAAGCGGTCAGTTCCGGCAGCTTTCCCAAAGGCCAAGTGCTGCCCCGCAGCCTGAGCACGCTGCAAGCAGCCGGTATCAGCACCGAGGGTTTGTACAGCAAGGGCAACGACGCCTTCGAAGACAGCCCGCCGGACCTGGTGATCACCGTGTGCGACAAGGCCGCTGGCGAAGCCTGCCCGGTGTACTTCGGTCCGGTAATGAAAACCCATTGGGGGTTGGAGGACCCGTCCGACGTCGACGGTGATGACGCACGCCTCGATGCCGCCTTCCAGGCCACCCTGGAAACCATCGAAAGCCGTTGCCGGGCCTTTTTTGCATTGCCGTTCGAGCGTTTGTGCCCGGCAGAACTGAAGGCTGAACTGGAGCGCATTGCGCAACTGTGACAGGAGCAAACAATGAGCACGCTGCCGAATCTCGATGCAGGCCTTTCCCCCCTCTTCACACTGGGCCGACCCCCGCGCCGCGTATCTTGCTGCTCTATGGCTCGACGCGGCCACGCTCGTTCAGCCGCTTGCTGGTGGAGGAAGCTGCACGCTTGCTGGAGCATTTCGGCGCTGAGACCCGGATATTCAACCCCAGCGGTTTGCCGCTGCCGGACGATGCTCCCAGCGACCACCCCAAGGTCCAGGAATTGCTGACGCTGATGCAGTGGTCCGAGGGCCAGGTATGGTGCTCGCCCGAGCGGCACGGTTCGATGAGCGCGGTATTCAAGGCGCAAATCGACTGGGTTCCCCTGGCACTGGGCGCCGTGCGCCCCACCCAGGGCAAGACTCTGGCGGTGATGCAAGTGTCCGGCGGTTCGCAGTCGTTCAACACCGTCAACCAACTGCGCGTCCTGGGCCGCTGGATGCGCATGTTCACCATCCCCAATCAATCCTCGGTGCCCAAGGCGTTTCTGGAATTCGATGAACACGACCGCATGAAGCCTTCGGCGTTGTATGACCGCGTTGTGGATGTGATGGAGGAACTGGTGAAGTTCACGGTGCTGCTGCGCGATCGCCCGGACCTCGTCGACCGCTATTCAGAACGCAAGGAAAGTGCCGACGAGTTATCGCAGCGGGTCAATCAACGGTCGATCTGAATGACCGGGCCCGGTTATGCTCAGAAGCTTGCGTTTTCTACCGAGTCGATTGAATGAACGACATGCACCACGCCTGGCTGGGCAGCTACGAAATCAGCAGTACGCACTGCACGGGCTTGAACTTCGCCCGCCACAGCCACGACGAGTGCGTGATCGGCGTGAATCTTATCGGCGAGGAAAACGTGTGGCTCGACCGGCGTGAGTTTGTCGCCGGACCGGGCAGCATCACTCTGTACAACCCCGGACAAATCCAGGGCGGCGGCGCGGCTGACGGTGCGCCTTGGCAATTTGTCAGTCTGTATGCCACGGCGGATCAGCTGGCCCACGACCTGGGGCTGGCGTACGTGGAATTCGATCGCGCCGTGTGCTTTCAGCCAGCCCTTGCCCAGCGCCTGGCGGCTGCGGTGCACGGCGCCTTGAGTACCGATGCGCTGATACGGGAATTGAACGAGGACGCCCTGGTCCTGGCGCTCGCCGAGGTGGTCAGCCTCAGCGGCGTGCGCCTGCCCAGCGCCACGGCCCCCGGTAACAGCCTGATCAGCCGTGCACAGGAATTGCTCGCCGAGCAGTTGCATCAGTCGCTGCCGCTGGAACAGTTGGGCGATGAGCTGGGGCTGTCCAAATTCCATCTGCTGCGCACCTTCCAGAAAGAAACGGGCCTCAGCCCGCGCCAATGGGCCATGCAACTGCGCACCCGTCGTGCCAAAGGTTTACTGCGCAACGGTGTATCGGCCGGCCAGGTCGCCCATGACCTGGGCTTCGCCGATCAGAGCCACCTCAATCGGCATTTTCGCGCCGCCTATGGCATCACGCCGGGGCGCTATCAAAACGTGCTGCAGCGCTGAACAACGCAATCTGATCCAAGACACCTGTGCGACGCGGCGGCACACTGCCGACCATCACTGGATGGGAACGCGGGCATGCTGACGATTTTTCTTTACGCACTGGTATTCGGTTTTGTCTTTTGCCTCTCTCCCGGTGCGGTGCTGGCCGAGACCCTGCGCCGTGGCTTGCTGCACGGATTCACCCCGGCGTTGCTGGTGCAAGTCGGCTCGCTGGTGGGCGATGCGGTATGGGCAGTGATCGGTCTAACCGGCATTGCGCTGTTGATCCAGCATGATGCCGTGCGTGTGCCCCTGACGGTGATCTGCGCGTTGTACCTGGCCTGGCTCGGCGTGCGCAGCCTGCTGGATGCCTGGCGCTTGCCGGCCATGGACAATGCCCCGGCCGGCTCCGGGCAGAGTGCGCTGGCAGTGGGCGCGGCGATCTCGCTGGCCAACCCGAAAAACATTGTGTACTGGGGCGCGCTGGGCAGCGCCTTGTCTGGCATCGTCGGCGCCACGCCGAGCCATGGGCAGACGCTGATGTTCTTTGCCGGGTTTATGCTCGCCTCGGTGTTGTCGTGTTTCTTGACCGCCGCGCTGGTCAACCTGATGCGCAAGCATGCCTCGGCGCGATGGCACCGCATCAGTTATGCCACGTGCGGGCTGGTTTTGATCTATCTGGCCGTACTCGCTGCGCAGGGTATTTGAAGCGGTTGCGTCCAAGCGTCCGATGATGCGGGCACGCTGCTCAAGCACTATGATGGCTCGGTCCTCCACCCCCGGGCATGGCACATGAACCGCATCGAACATTTCACACTCTTGGCCACCTACAACCAGTGGATGAACCGCAAGGTCTACGCCGCCGCCGGCAGGCTGAGCGACGCTGACTTACGCATGGACCGTCACGCGTTCTTCGGTTCGATCTTCGGCACCCTCAACCACCTGATCCTGGGCGACACCGTGTGGCTCAAACGCTTTGCCGAGCACCCTGCCGACTACCCGGCGCTGGCCCCATTGAGCAGCGTCGCCCTGCCCCCGGACCTCAAACAACTGGCCTTCGCCGACCTGCATGAATTGTCCGCACGGCGCGCCTGGCTGGACCAGATGATTATCGACTGGGCTCACAGCCTGACCGAGAGCGACCTCGATCAGCGCCTGCACTACCACAATATGCGCGGCGTTGGCGCCAACAAACCATTCGCCAGTCTCATCGTGCATTTTTTCAATCACCAGACCCACCACCGAGGCCAGGTAACCACCCTGCTGACCCAGGCGGGCCAGGATGTGGGCGACACCGACCTGCTGGCGCTGATCGACTGAGATCAGTGCGAGGTCAGCTCGGCATAGGCCTGCATCAAGCGTGGAAAGTCCTCGGGCGCGGGCAATTGCGCGAAGCTTTCGACCGCCGGCGTGAGCGCCCACGGCAGCTTTTCACAGGTCCAGGTCTCCATGAACGGCGCAAAATCGGCCGCGCTGTCCAACATCGTTGCCCGCACGTTAACGAAGCCGTCGATGCCATGGGGGCGCGTAAATAACCAACTCATACAGTGGGGGCAGCAGTAATGGCGGTCCGCGCCGTGCAGGCCACCGATCACCGGGGAACCTTGGGTGACGGTAAACGCATCCGCGGTGAATAGCGCACTCAAAGAGAACGCACTGGCGCTCATCTTTTGGCAGCCGGTGCAATGACAGGCCATGGTCATCACCGGTGCATGGGCCACGCGCAAACGCACGCGATTACAGCGGCAACCGCCTTCTCGTGGCAGGTCTTCGATACGCATCACACTCTCCTGTTTATGATGGGACGCGCCAGCGTAGCGGTATTCGCGCCACTCTGCAGCCTCGGGTGCGGCGCCCAACCTGGCTGAGTACCGTATACGCAAATAATCCCGCGTCTCCATCATTCCTCCATAAAACCTCCCATGAAAGCGCACGCATGTGATGCACAGTAGGCTTCGTCGCCCCCTGGTAATTGGCCATACTGCGACCATCGAACCGCACCACCGAGCCGACCATGACTGAATCGCACCTGACTTCGACACCAGCGGACTTCGCCACTCAATCCCAGGCTCTGGTATTGATCGCCGAAGACGAGCCGCAAATCGCCGACATCCTCGCCGCTTACCTCAAGCGCAGTGGCTTTCAGACCGTCCATGCCCTGGATGGGCGGCGCGCGCTGGAACTGCATCAAGCCCTCAAGCCCGACCTGGTGCTGCTGGACGTGTTGATGCCACAACTGGATGGCTGGATGGTACTGGCCGAGATCCGCCACCGTGGCAACACCCCGGTGATCATGCTGACCGCACAGGACCAGGACATGGACAAGTTGATGGGGCTACGCATCGGCGCCGACGACTACATCGTCAAACCCTTCAACCCCGCCGAGGTGGTGGCCAGGACCCAGGCAGTCCTGCGCCGCTCCCGCGACCAGGGCTATGGCAGCGGCCAGCGCGTGTTACGGGTGGAGGGTTTTGAAATCGACGTCGACAGCCATGAAGTCAGCGTGCGAATCGGCACACGACAGCACGCATTAAGCCTGACCGCGACGGAATTCCGCTTGTTGGCGCAGTTGGCCAAAGCCCCCAGGCGCGTATTCAGTCGCGCCGAGTTGCTTGCGCTGTGCTCGCCCGAGAGCGATAGCCTGGAGCGTACGGTGGACAGCCATATCAGCAAATTGCGCCGCAAGATCGAAGACCTGGGCCTGCAAGGTGTGCCGGCGAGCATCCGTGGGGTGGGTTACCGGTTCGGGAGCCACCCATGAGGACCGCCAATAGCTTGAGCCGGCAGATTATTCTGTCGATGTCTGCCGTGGTGCTCTGCGTGATCGCCCTCGCGGTCGTCGGCTCCTATGTGTTTTACGCGCTGCTCTGGATGTTCTGGCCACCCACGGATATCGATGTGGACGAGTGGCTGCCAACCGGTGTCGAGTGGCTCTGGATGGGATTGGTTACCGCGATCAGCCTGGCAGTGGGGGCGGTGGTGGCGATCAAATTGTCCCGGCGCATTCTGATGCCGTTGAACTCGGTGGCGGCCAGCCTTCGCCGCCTTGCCGACGGCGACCTGGATGCCCGGGCGACGACGTCCGATCGCGCATTGGCCGAGGCCAGCGTGCTAGTGGATGACTTCAACAGCATGGCCGCACGTTTGAAGCGCATGGCCCAAGAGCAGTCATTCTGGAATGCCGCGATTGCCCATGAACTGCGCACCCCGCTGACCATCCTGCGCGGTCGCCTGCAAGGGTTGGCCGAAGGGGTCTTTCCTCCGGACCAAGCACAGTTCTACAGCCTGCTGGGTCAGGTCGAGGGCCTGACCCGACTGATCGAAGACTTGCGCGTCGTGGGCCTGGCAGACAATGGTTACCTGGATGTGCATATCCAACGGGCCGACTTGGCCGACGAGATCGAGGCTGACGCGCGTCTGTTCGAACCGGGCCTGCAAGCCTGCGGATTCACCCTGCATATGGACCTGCTCAAGCAACCGGTGCATTGCGACCCCGCACGCATACGTCAGGCCCTGCTAGCCATGCTCGACAACCTCAAGCGGCACGCCACTCCAGGCACCGTCACGGTGAGCCTCGGCAGCCTGGACGGCGTCAATACCTTGAGCGTCGCGGATGCAGGGCCGGGCATCGACGAAGCGTTCGCCGCGCATATCTTCGAGCCATTCCAGCGTGGGGAAAGCTCTCGCTCCCGCGCCCAGGGCGGCAGCGGCCTGGGGCTGGCGGTGGTGCGCGCCATTGCCATGGCCCACGAGGGCCGCGTGACCTGCCGCAATCTGGAGAGTGGCGGCAGCCTGTTCGAACTGACGTGGCCAGAACGTCCGGTCGCTATCTGAAACCCAATCTCCCCAGGTGCAGGCATGTGTTTTTTTGTCCTCGGATTCAAGGGCGTTGAACGCTATCGCCATTTCGCCTTGCTGGACACACAAGGACGCTGTATCGCTTTTAAAAGCTGCGAAGGAACGCCCCAGAACGGCAAATGGGTGCAAGTCAAACATATCAATCTGGCCTGGCTGAACCGCGTGTTGCCTGCGCAGGCGCTGACCGGTCCACCTACACCACCGTTGTAATTCACCCACGGATTGCATCCATGTCTAACTCTATTCGCGACCGGACCACGCTTGACCTGACGCAACTGGAAGACTCTATAAAGTGCTGCAGCGCTAAGCTCAGGAAGCTACAGCGCTTCTGGATTCCCCTGCAAAAACACGCGCCGCGCCTGGTGCTCTCGCTTTGGATCATCGGGGTTGTGGCCTCGTTGTTTACCCAGTGCTACTACCACTGGCTGCTGCTGGCGCCGGCCATTTGCATCTTGATCATCCTGGAGATGGTGATCGAAGAAGTGCAAACCGACCTGTTATTGATGACAGCAGAGACGCGCTACCTGCTCGACATCACGCGCGGTCTGTATGCCGGTACATCCCTGCCTCAACCCCGTACGTTACGCACACCAGGTGCCCCATGCCGTCCGTCACACCGCCATTACTGAACGAACCCAGCCGCCAGATCGGCCAACAATCGGCCAGCCAGACGCTCAAAGCCATCGCCAAAGCCTACCCCGGCAAGTTGTTCTGCACCCTGTCCCTGGTGGCGCTGGAAAATGCCTTACTGCTGGCTTACCCCTTGTTCGCGGGGTTTGCCGTGGACGCCATTATTCGTGGCGATGGCAAGAGCGCACTGCTCTATGCCGCCGTGGTCCTGGGTTTCTGGGTAGTCGGCGCGGCGAGACGCGCATTGGATACGCGAACATTTACCCGCATCTATGCTGACCTCGCGGTGCCGGTGATCCTCAATCAGCGCCTGCAACGCCACAGCACCTCCAAGTCTGCCGCGAGGGTGGTACTGGCACGGGAATTTGTGGACTTCTTTGAGAAGCACGTGCCCACGATTGCCACCGCATTGGTCTCCATCGTTGGCGCCGCCGCCATGCTGCTGGCGATCGAACCCTGGGTCGGGCTGGCATGCCTTGGAGCGCTGGGGCTGTGTTTGATGGTGGTGCCAGGCTTTGCGCGGCGCAATCAACGACTGCATGAGCGCCTGAACAACCGACTGGAAAAGGAAATCAGCCTAGTGGAGCAAGTCGGCGCTCATACGCTACGCCGTCATTACCGGGTGCTGTCGCGATTGCGCATTCGCTTGTCAGACCGTGAGGCCGTCGCCTTTCTCACCATCGGGCTGTTGGCGGCCTTGCTGTTCGTGGTCGCGATTACCCAGCTGGCGCTCTCCCCTGCGGTGAAGGCCGGGCATGTGTATGCGGTGATGACTTATCTGTGGACCTTCGTCAGTTGCCTGGACGAAGCGCCCAGCGTAGTAGACCAACTGGCGCGCCTCAAGGATATCGGCGAGCGCGTGGACCCCGGTTTGGGTGAAACGGCGCCTTGACTGCTCTCACGTCGACGCCATGGCGATTGGGTATTTTCAGACTACCCTCATCCCTACCAGTCGTCCGCTGCTGCCCGTGGGTATTCAATTTTGCGGCGTCTGGCCGATAGCTTGTAAGAACTGCTCGCTTTCCTCCTTATGAGTACGCCCCATGCGCCTGAGAAACCTGAACCTTGCCCCCCGTGCCACGTTGTTTTTTTCCGCGATCATCGCCTTAGTGCTGGTACTCGGCGTAATTGCCATTTTGCAAATGGGCAAGTTGCGTGACTCGGAAAAGGATGTGGAACTCAATTGGATGGCGAGCATCCGCCAAACCGCTCTGATGAACTCGACGGTATTGCGCCTGCGCCTGGAAACCCAGCGGGCCGTGGCCGACCCTGAAACGATTCAGAAGACGCTGGCGGATTTTCCGGGCTATCGCAAAGCATTCAGCGATGCGGTATCCAACTATGAACCACTTATTGCAAGCGATCAGGAACGTGCCCTGTTCACCGCCGTGAAAACCTCGGCTGACGGTTATTCCAAACAGCTGGACGCGCTGGAGCCGCTGCTTAAGCAGGGTGACACCGCTGGCGTCGTCAAATTGGTCGCCAGCGGCATCCGCCCGCTGACCAATGCCATGGAAGGCCAGATCAAGGCCCTGACCGACTTCAACAACGAAGGTGCAGCGAAAGCCGGCCAAGTCGCCACGGACACCTTCAACGCCGGCACCTGGCTGGTAATTGGCTTGATCGTACTGGTGATGGCGATGACCGCCGGCCTGGCGTTCCTGTTGACCCGCAGCATCACCTCGCCCATTGGCGATGCTCTGTCGGTGGCCGAACGTATTGCTAACAGTGACCTGTCCAAAGAAGTCAGTGTGCATGGCACGGATGAAGCCGGTCGACTGTTGAAAGCGCTGGCGCAGATGCAGACCAACCTGCGCAACACCATCCTGCAGATTTCCGACTCGTCCGCACAACTGGCCGCGGCCTCCGAAGAAATGACCGCCGTCACCGAACAGTCCAGCCGTGGCCTGGTATCGCAAAACGATGAAGTGAATCAGGCGGCCACCGCTGTTACCGAAATGAGCGCGGCCGTGGATGAAGTGGCGCGCAATGCCGAGTCCGCCGCCCAGGAATCCAAACGCAGCCAGGGCTTCACCGAAGTGGGCCTGGAGCGCGTCACGCAGACGCTGCGCTCCATCGAAAAACTGTCGGGTAATGTGGAAAACACCAGCGAGCAGATCCAGGGCCTGTCCAACCGCGCCCAGAGCATCAGTAAAGTGGTGGAAGTAATCCGCGCCATTGCCGAACAGACCAACCTGCTGGCCCTCAACGCCGCCATCGAAGCCGCGCGTGCCGGTGAGCAAGGCCGTGGTTTCGCGGTGGTTGCCGATGAGGTCCGCGCGCTGGCGCACCGTACCCAGGTGTCGACCCAGGAGATCGAGCAGATGATCGCCGCAATCCAGAACGAATCCGACGACGCGGTCAAGGCCATGGGCACCAGCAAGGAACTGGCCACCGAATCCCTCGGGGTGGCCCAGGAAGCCAGCAGTTCGCTGGATCAGATTGCAGCGGCGATTATCCAGATCAACGAACGCAATATGCTGATCGCCACCGCTTCGGAAGAACAATCCCATGTCGCGCGTGAAGTGGACCGCAACCTGGTGAGCATCCGCGAACTGGCCACCCAAAGCGCCGCCGGTGCCAGCCAGACGGCCAGCGCCTGTGGGGAGATGTCGAAGCTGGCGGCGAACCTGAACCAGTTGGTCAATCGCTTCGTGGTCTGATGCCCTCCGGAAGACCCCATCGGCCCGGCGCCTGCGGGCCCATTGGGCGTTTTTTGTGGTGAGCGGGAATGTGGGAAGGGGCTTGCCCCCGATAGCGCTGGGTCAGTCAGCCTCTCTGCCACTGACACACCGCCATCGGGGGCAAGCTCCCTCCCACTTTTAATACCCATTGCCCGGGCTGGATCAACTGAGCCTTAGCTGACTGGCATTAGGGCTTGCCCCGCACTGAGACGCGAAGCGGCCCTCTCCCCTACATCGGCGTGCTGCTCACCACCCGCAACGCCAGGCCCTCGTAAGCATCCAGAGTGATGGTAAAGGCCCCGTCTTCGGTCAGGTCGCCTTCGACCCGCTCATTAATAATGTCCACCACCGGGCCCGGCGCAATGTTGGGCAGGTGCAAGGTTTCGGTGATGGGCGTGGCGCCGAAGTTCAGCGCGGTGATTTGCGTGCCCTTACCCGCCGGCAGTTCGTGGACCATGATCAGCAACCCTGGATGCTCCACATCCGGGACCAGAGTCTGGCGGCTGGCGGCAATGTCATAAGCGCGGCGCACGGCGAGAATTTTCTGCAGTTGCGAGGCGAACGACTGCGGGTCTTGCAATTGCTGGTTCAGGCTGCCGTATAGACTCTTTGAGCGCGGCATCAGGCCGGCGGACAGTTCCGCTTCCGGGTTCAAGTCCACCAGGTCGTAGGCGCCGCGATGAATCCAGCGCGTGTCGCCGTCCTGCATCAGGTGCGCCACCTCATCCGCCGCCAGCGGCAGCGCCCCCACCAAATCCCAACCGGACAATGCAAACACCCCAGGCTGCATGGCGTTGTACATGACCAGCAACAGGTGGATCTGCTGGATCTGCTGAATATCGGCCGCCGTGATGGCCTCCAGGTCACGAATACCCAGCGCCGCCGTGATGATACTGACGGTGGTGCAGGACACGCCGTTGGTCACGAATTTGAGGTTGTACGGCGCATGTTCGCCGGTCAGGCGCTCGTACATCTGCTCGCGGATGTGCTCGCGCAGGATGTTGCCGGGGAAGGTCTGGCCCTGATAGAGGAAGCTGTCATGGGCATGCAGGGTCCAGAAGTGCACCAGCTCCAGGGTCAGTTCATCGTGGTTTTGCAGGGCGTGGATCAGTGAGCCGGGGTCGATGCCCTGGCGATGCATTTCGCGCAGCATCAAGCGCAGGAATTCGGCATCCCCCATCAACAGGGCGTGCTGGTACGCCGGCCGGGTGATGAAGTCATAGGACAGGTCGGCGCCGCCGTGGGACATGGAGGCGATATCATCCACGGTGAGGTTCAATTCCTGGAAGCTGAAACCGCCGGCCTTGCGAATCGCGCCACCAATCAGTTGGTTACCGGTGATCGACAGCGGGTGGCTTTCGGACCATGCGCCGCCCTCAAGCTTGCGCTCCACACCGAGAAAACCGTTGGCGTCCAGGCGCAGAATCTTCGCGCCCATCACGTCGATGGCATGCAGCGCATCACCGATGATCATTTGCTGCGCGGCAAACGAAGGGTCGAGCCAGTTGAGCGATGGCTGGCCTTCCTTGAAGTAATGCAGGTACACCCAGCGGCGCGGCTTGCCGTCGACGCCGACCACCACCGGGGTGGCGCTCCAATCGGTTTCCTTGACGCCAGGCTCGAAGAAGATCACTCGCTGTAACTGGCCGACGATGTAGTGCTTGTCGCGCAGGGCGTCCACCTGCAATGGGCTGAGGTTCTGCGCGTCGCGCCCCCCGGCAACGTCGGGCAGCAATGGCCAGTCGTCCTCGCGGATTTCCACCATGTGGTAGAGGCCGGGGTAATCCTCATAAGCCATCTCGGCCAGGCGGAAGTCCGCGCCTTTGCCGGTGTGGGACGGGATCACGTCATCGATAATCACCGCGTTGTGGGCAGCGGCCATGCGTGTCAGCGCCTGCAATTGCGCCTCGGTGCCCAGTTGTGGGTCGATCTCGAAACTGATGCGGTCGAAATTGCCGTCGATGGTCGGCGTGTGCCGCGTGCCGTTCAGGCCACCGGACTTTTTCAGCGGGCCGTTATGAATGCCCTGGATACCGATTTTCGACAAGGCGTGCCACAGGCTTTCATCCCCCAGCGCCTCCAGGACCGTGCCGCCGTCGCGGGTCACGATGGACGCCGGGTACGCGGTAAACCACACCGAAGACAGCGCCGACGCATCCCGCGGCCGCGTCTGCGCGTACGGCTGCTGCCACATCCGACCCTGCCCCGAATAGAGCTTGGCGCGCTGACGCGCCGCGTGCAGCATCGATTGTTCCACCAGCCAGTTCACATGGGTGTTGTCCGCCGCCGTCATAAGCTTGATACCTGTCGTCGTAAAAAGTGACTCGTAAGCATATGAGGGGCACGGGCGCCATTCGTTGCATTGCAATCACGCCAACGCGGGCCCTCCCCCCGTCGCCTGCCGGTACTGGCGCGGCGTAAACCCCGTGGACGCCTTGAACTGCCGGGTAAACGCGCTGTGGTCGGTATAGCCGCACTGCAAGGCGACCTCGGTGATCGGCAGTTCGCTGTGCAGCAAGCGGTGGGCGTGCTCCAAGCGTACTTTCTGGATCATTTGGCGCGGCGTCAGGTTGAAGACGCGCTTGCAGTAACGCTCCAACTGCGCCACGGAAATGCCGGCGATGTGCGTCAGCTCACCGAGGGTGACGCGGCGGTTGAAGTGGCGGCGAATATGCTCATCGACGGCGGCCAGGCGCTGATAGGCCGGGTGGGTTTCGCTGGCCGATTGCAGGTCCACCGAGATACCGGCCAGGCCGATAATCGCGCCCCCACGGTTGTACAGCGGCCATTTGTGGGTCAAGCACCACCCCGGTTCGCGGCTGCCGTACAGGTGCAGTTCGAGTTGATCTGCCAGCACCAAGCCCTCCTCCAGCACCCGTCGATCCTGCTCGGTATAGCCCGGCCCCAGTTGGGCGGGGAACACCTCGGCGCTGGTCTTGCCCAGCAGCGGTTGCAGCTGTTTGAGGCCGCAGCGCTGCACCAACGTGCGGTTGGCCAGGGCGTAGCGAGCTTGCATATCCTTGATGAAAATCGCGGCGTTGGGGATCACATCCAACATCGGCAGCAACTGCGCGACGGCGCTTACCAGCTGTTCGAGACTGTCGGGGCGAGCGGCTGCCTCACCCTGGCAAAGGCCCGCAAATACACTGTGCAGCATGATCGTCTCCCCGGTTGAGCCTTTTCGCGTAGCAGATTGCATGATGCCCGCCGCACTGTCGAGCCAGGTAAAACTGTGCCGATTTCGTCATCGATGGCCGCGTAAACCATCAATCGCCTGCGCGCCGGTGAGTTCACTGTAGGGCCGTGGATGGCGCTCCAGTAACTCACAGCGCACCGACCTGATTGCGTTGACTTCTCGGCGCTACTGTCCACCGCCCACTACGTGCTGCTGGGAACCGCGTTCTTTCGGCGGCAACTGATCCCGGCCACTCATTGATTGGAGCGTCTGATGAAACGATTGCATGTGATCGACTCCCACACCGGCGGCGAACCCACGCGCCTGATCCTCAGCGGCTTCCCGGCCCTGAGCGGCGGCAGCATTGCCGAGCAACTGGATGGCTTGCGCAACGAACACGATCAGTGGCGCCGCGCCTGCCTGTTGGAGCCCCGTGGCAACGACGTACTGGTCGGCGCGCTGTACTGCGAGCCGGTCACAGCGGGCGCCACCTGCGGGGTGATCTTCTTCAATAACGCTGGCTACCTGGGCATGTGTGGTCACGGCACCATCGGCTTGGTCGCCTCGCTGCATCATTTGGGGCATATCGCACCGGGAGTGCACATGATTGACACGCCGGTGGGTCCGGTGGCCGCGACGCTGCACGAGGACGGCGCGGTCACCCTGCGCAACGTACCGGCCTACCGCTTTCGCCACCAGGTGGCGGTGGATGTGCCCGGCCACGGCGTGGTCAAGGGCGATATCGCTTGGGGCGGTAACTGGTTTTTCCTGGTCTCCGAGCATGGCAAGTCGTTGGAGATGAACAACGTCGACGCCCTCACCGAGTACACCTGGGCGATGCTCAAGGCCCTGGAAAACCAGGGTGTCCATGGCGCCGATGGCGCGCTGATCGACCATATCGAACTGTTCGCCACCGATCCCGACGCCGATAGCCGCAACTTCGTGATGTGCCCCGGCAAAGCCTACGACCGCTCGCCCTGCGGCACTGGCACCAGCGCCAAACTCGCGTGCCTGGCCGCCGATGGGGCACTCGCTCCCGGCCAGACATGGACCCAGGCCAGCATCACCGGCAGCCAGTTCACGGGCCATTACGAATGGGACGGCGAGCGGGTCATCCCCTTCATTACCGGCCGCGCCTATATGACCGCCGACAGCGTGCTGCTGATCGACGAGCAAGACCCTTTCGCCTGGGGCATTTAAGCCCACCCTCATTTGACTTGAAGGAGTACGACCATGAGCGACAGCGTTTTCGCCGGCTGCATCCCGGCCCTGATGACCCCTTGCACCGCCCAGCGCCAACCGGACTTCGATGCGCTGGTCGCCAAGGGCCGCGAACTGATCGAAGCCGGCATGAGCGCGGTGGTGTACTGCGGTTCCATGGGCGACTGGCCGTTGCTCACCGAAGCCCAACGCCAGGAAGGCGTGGCGCGGTTGGTAGCGGCTGGGGTGCCGACCATTGTCGGTACGGGGGCGGTCAATAGCCGTGAAGCGGTGTCCCACGCCGCCCATGCTGCCAAGGTCGGCGCCCATGGCCTGATGGTGATTCCTCGCGTGCTGTCCCGTGGTGCGTCCGTCACCGCACAAAAAGCGCACTTCGCGGCCATCCTCAATGCCGCGCCGGAGCTGCCGGCGGTGATCTACAACAGCCCCTACTACGGCTTCGCCACCCGCGCCGAGCTGTTCTTCGAACTGCGCCGCGAGCACCCGAATCTCATCGGCTTCAAGGAGTTCGGCGGTGGCGCCGACCTGCGCTACGCCGCCGAACACATCACCTCCCAGGACGATAGCGTGACCCTGATGGTGGGTGTGGACACCCAGGTGGTGCACGGTTTCGTCAACTGCAACGCCACCGGCGCCATCACCGGTGTGGGCAATGCCCTGCCGCGGGAAGTGCTGCACTTGGTGACGCTGAGCCAGCAGGCGGCCAAGGGCGATGCCAAGGCGCGACGCCTGGCCCGCGAACTGGAAAGCGCGCTGGCGGTGTTGTCATCATTCGATGAAGGCTGCGACCTGGTGCTGTACTACAAATACTTGATGGTGCTCAACGGCGACAAAGGCTACGACCTGCACTTCAATGCGACCGACGTGCTCAGTGACGCCCAGCGGCGTTATGCCGAGCAGCAGTTCGCGTTGTTCCGCCAGTGGTACGCCAACTGGTCGGCGGAGCAGCATTGTGCCTGAGTGCGTACGCGCCGCCGTGATCGCCGCGATGGTCAACCGGCGCAACGTGAAAGCCTTGGCCGACGCACAGAGAGAGGCATAGCCGATGAGCCGTAGGGATATCGTGGTGGTCGGCGCCGGTATTATCGGCGTGGCTTGCGCGTTGCAGCTGGCGCGCCAGGGCCGCCAGGTGGTGGTCATCGATCCGCAAGCCCCGGGCATGGGCGCCTCCTATGGCAACGCCGGGCACCTGGCCACCGAGCAGGTATTCCCGATTGCCGACTATTCGATTCTCAAGCGCCTGCCCGCCATGCTGATGGACCCCATGGGCCCGCTACGCCTGGACTGGCGCTACCTGCCCCGCGCCCTGCCCTGGTTTACGCGTCTGCTGCTCAACCTGCGCGCGGCGCCTTACCAGCGCACGGTGGCCGGCCTTCGTGCGCTTAACGAGCAAAGCCTGGGCGCCTGGCAACGCTTGCTGGCCAGCCTGGATCGGCCGCAGCTGATGCGCCAGAACGGCTCACTCCTGGTGTTCGAACGGGCCGAGTCGCGGGCGGATATCCAGAGGTTGCAGCACCGCATGCAGCAGCAAAACGTGCCGGTGGAGTACTGGTCTGCCGAGGCGATTCGCGCGGCAGCGCCGCAGTTGAGCGAACGCCTACAAGGGGGGCTGTTCTTCCCGGCCACCGGGCACTTTGTCGACCCGTTCCACGTGGTGGGCGAACTGGTCTGCGCCGCTGAAGCTGCGGGCGTGCAGTTTCTTCGGCGTCGTGTGGTCAGCGGGCAACCCGATGCGGAGGGCGTCTGCCTGTTCACCGACCACGCGCCGCTACTGGCGCGTCAGGTGCTGATCGCCTGCGGCGCGCATTCGGCGGCACTGACAGCGACCCTGACCGGTAAAGCCATCCCGCTGGACACCGAACGCGGCTACCACCTGATGCTGCCCCATGAGCACCAGCGCCTGCCGTTCGCCGTAACCTCCCTGGAGCGCAAATTCATCATGACCCCCATGACCGGCGGCCTGCGCCTGGCTGGTACGGTGGAGTTCGCCGGGCTCGGACGCCCCGCCAATATGCAGCGCGCGTGGCAGTTGCAGCGGTTAAGCCATGGGCTGTTCCGCGAAGAACTGGACGCCAGGGACGCCACGCCGTGGATGGGCTTTCGACCGTCGCTACCCGACTCGCTACCGATCATCGATCGGGTGGCCGACGGCAAGGTATTCCTGGCCTTCGGACATCAGCACCTGGGCTTGACCCAGGCAGCGATCACGGCAGAGATGGTCGCCGGGTTGGCGGCAGACGGGCCAATGCCAGCAGGGTTGCCGGCACTGGCGCCTTATCGGCTGGAGCGTTTTTAGCGACGTGTGTCAGGCGGCATGACCTGCGGCGTTGAACAATCCGTCGGCCATCCCCTGGATCTCATCCACCATCCATAACCGTCCCAGCCATTCGGAGGGAATCGCCGCTGCCCCGTAATAAGCACCGGCCAATTGACCGACTATGGCGGCGGTGGTGTCGGCGTCATCGCCCAGGTTGGCCGCCGCCAGTACCGCATCGGCAAAGCTATCGGTGTGATCAAAGCACCACAGCGCAGCTTCCAGAGAGGCCACCGAATAGCCCGAGCCGACAATCTCGGCGCAGGGTTTGTCACGGTACCCGCCTGCCGCAATGGGCTTCACCTTGGGTGCCATCAACGGTACATCGGCCAACTCCAGCACTTGCGCTTTCGACGCGCCGCCGAGGGCATTACAGATGGCCTGTGCCAGCACCAGGCAGCAGTCAATGGCTTCCTGGGCGGCGTGGGTGGTGCGGGAACTGTCGACGCTGAAGGTGCGGACGTTTTGCAGGTCCGGGTAATAAAACAACACCACGGGCGCCAGGCGCATCATCGAGCCGTTGCCGGCCGAATAGGGATCGGTTGAGCCGGCGAACGGGTTGTCGGTGTTCTGGAACAGCGTCAGCGCCTCGCGCACGGTCATGCCGATATCGAAACAGTCGCCGGTCGAACTCAAATAGCCCCACTGCCACCAGTTGAGGTAGCGCCCCATCTGGTCACGGGCATCGAACCCACCTTTTTGCAGCAGGCTCTCGGCCAGGCACAGAGCCATGGATGTATCGTCCGTCCACTGCCCCGGCTTGAGATTGAACGGCCCGCCGCCGACCATATCGGTGATCGGCGCAAAACTGCCCCGGCGCTTGAATTCCAGGGTTGTCCCCACAGCATCGCCGCAGGCCAGGCCCAGCAAGCTGCCACGGTAACGGTCCTTCAAGGTGATCGACATCGGCACTCCTCGGAAAAATTCCAGACGGTGCCCATGCTACTTGACCAGGCGCTTCTCTTTCGAGGGGCGGTAGCCGAAGTAGGCGCTGTAGCACTTGCTGAAATGGCTCGGCGATACGAACCCGCAGGCCACCAGCACCTCCACTTGGGACAGCTCGGTGTGCTGTAGCAGTCGGCGCGCTTCGGTCACACGCAGCTCCATGTAATAGCGCTGCGGCGTGGTGCCCAGTTGCTCCTTGAACAGGCGCTCCAACTGCCGCCGCGAGCGGCCGGCGTAGACCGCCAACTGGTCGAGTTCCAGCGGTTCTTCGAGGTTGGCGTCCATCAGCTTGACCACTTCCCGCAGCGGGGCGCTGACGCTGATGTTTTCAGTCGGTTTGATACGCCGGTAGCGTGATTCCTCAAATGCGAGGATGTCTTCGATGCCTTCCACCAACGCCTTGCCATGCAGGCTCTTGATCCAGTCCAACGCCATATGGAACGCGCCCGAGGGACTCGATGCAGTCAGGCGGTCGCGGTCAATCACAAAGGGTTCGCTGGTGACCTTGGCGGCCTTGGACACCTCGGCCAGGGCCGGGCGATGTTCCGGGTGAATGGCGCACTGATAGCCCTGCAACAACCCGGCCCGCCCAAGAAACCAAGACCCATTCCACAACCCGGCCAAGCCCACGCCCATCTCGGCGGCGCTGCGCAACAGGTGGATGAAGTCTTCGCTGGCCTTGAGCTCAGTGCGAAAGCCACCGCAGATCACCAGCAGGTCCAGTTCGTGCAGCACGGACGCGTCCAAGCATGCGTCAGGGCGAATCACCAGGCCCAGGTCACTGATAACCTCGCCATCGTCACAGCCAAAGGTGCGCGTGGCGAACAGCTCGGGGCGCAGCAGGTTGGCGGTGACCAGGGTGTCGAGGGTTTGGGTGAAAGCCGGCAAGGAGAAATGTTCGAGCAACAGAAAACCGACGCGGGTGACCGACGCCAGTTGCTGGGAGGTTTCGTTAAGGTAGCGCAGGTTCTTGCCCTTCATGCCACCGCTGAATTGACGTCTTTCCATCGAGGGTTGGCCCACTCTTATTGTGTTGATGCCGTGGGCGCCATCTTAGGGGCAAAAGCGTCGTCTGTCTCAAGCACTGATCTGGAAAAACCCGACGCCCTGCAAAGCCCGGTGCAGAAGCGCGACTGGTGCATCTGATACGGTTTTTTCTTTGTTATCTGCGTCTGTACCGAAAACCTGCCCGGGCGGACAATGGCCAGCGTTCCCACTCCCCTTCCCTTCGGAGGTCCAATGACCAAGATGGCACTCTTTCTGTTCGGTTTTCTGGTACTGACCATCGGCATTGGCCTGTTGGCGACCATCTCGCCGGTCTGAACGCCTACCCTGCCAAGAACATCGGGTACAGCGACAACACCAACAAACCGGCCATCACCCCGTTGAACACACGCACCCAACGCGGTTCACGCAACAAGTTGCGCAGCCCCGTGCCGCAGCCCAACCAGACACACACGCTGGGCAGGTTGACCACGGCGAACACCAATGCAATCACCAGCACGTTGGTCACATAGCCTTCGGCGGGGGTATAGGTGGTGATCGCGCCCAACGCCATGATCCAGGCCTTGGGGTTCACCCACTGGAACGCGGCGGCAGCGAGGAACGTCATGGGTTTGCCGCGCTCGTCCATGCTGTCGGACATGCCGCCTGCCGTGGCGATCTTCCACGCCAAATACAGCAGATACGTCGCTCCCACGTAGCGCAGCAGGGTGTAGGCCCAGGGCAATAGTTTGAACACCTCGCCCAACCCCAACCCGACTGAAATCACCAGCAGCATAAAGCCGATGCTGATGCCCAGCGCATGGGGTATGGAGCGGCGAAAACCAAAATTCACCCCCGAAGCCAGCAACATCGTGTTATTCGGGCCGGGGGTGATCGAAGAGACAAAGGCAAACAGCACAAAGGCTGACAACAAACTGCTAGACATGACCATCGCGAGGTATCCGGACAAAGGTGGGGCAAGCCTGGAACACTAGTGTTTTTCCCGGCGAATGCCCCGTACAGCCAGGCGCGGATCGAGGCATACACTTTTGGCGCACATTGCCATGCAGTTTCACAAACCTTTCACAGATGATCGCCTAAGGTGAATCCAGCAGCTCCTAATGAACATCCCTTTTAGCCCGCACTCCCCATCGCGGGCTTTTCTTTGCCTGAGTTTTACCGACGGTTTAATGCGCAACAGCGGAGAAGCAGATGGCGGAATTAATAAATGATCTGGATGGCCCTCGAACCGCTCAGCAGGAACTGTTCTATGACCTGGAAGATGCAGCGGCGGTGATCGGCTGGTCGGTAGTGGAGCTAGCGACGCTGGCGGCAGATGGCGCATTGCCTAAACAGGCAGCGGCGCTGAAGAAGGTCTGTGAGTTGCTCGCGGCCCAGCAGGGCAAGCTCACGGGTTATGCGCAGGAGGTGAAACAGGATCGCATCAGCCGGTCCGAAGTCAAATCCAAACTGTGAAATCGATCACATTTAGAGAGGCCCAGCGTTGAAGCTCAAAATTTGAGCAAATAGTATTTCGCCGCACCTGGGCGCTCATCTATAGGGAAATTGCCATGCGCCAGCCCGGGGCCACTGACCTGCGCAGGCAATCAAACATTGAGGTTTGCCATGCGCCTGTCCACTCTCGCACCTACCGCCGTTCTGCTCAGCCTGTTCACCCTGCCCGCCCACGCCGCAGACTTATCGGCCCTCACCGGCGCCCTGTCGACCGCACTGGGTGGCGCAAATAACAGCAACGCCGGCAACACCAACAACGCCGCCTCCTGCCAGCAACAAATCCGCGACCTTCAAGCCAACATCAACGCCGCCAACGCCAAAGGCGACACCCTGCGCGCGACCGCTTACCAAGCGGCACTGACCCAAACCAATAAAAGCTGCACCAACTCCACCTACAACACCCAAGCTCAAGTGGACACCAGCTCACAACGCCAGCAGAACGTGAACAAGGCGGCGGACGCGATCAATGCGATTGGTGGGTTGTTTAAATAACGGAGGCAGACGCATTAGCGGTTTTGCCAGGGAACCCAGCCTGAGGCGGCCGCGCTCCACACCGGTCCACGAAAGAAAATTGGGGTCAGATCACCATTGTTTAAATGTGGTCTCACCCCATTATTTTTTCCCTATTTGGTCAGGGCAAGACCGAAAACGTCTCCGTCTTCGCTTGGAGGATGGCAGAATCAAATCCGTTATCGATGGAACGGCGCACGAGAGAAGGCAGCAATCAAAGCGTCAGCTGATGATGGTCCCTTGCTGGCAACGAGCATTCGCCAGTTCCATTCAAGGGCATGCGGCCCAAAGCTGCTAGCGAGATCGAGCTAACGCACGCGAGCCGCCTACTAGGTCACTCCACAGAGGAAATGACCAAGAAGGTATATCGACGAGTCGGTGAAATTGTGAAGCCTACGAAATGACCCGTTGCCAATTGTAAGATAGGCAGAAATCGGCCAAAAGCGGACCGCCAGCGCGGTTCTGATTCAGCCCGATAGTCGAAGCTCACAGCATGCGACTGCATATCTAAAGTCATTCTGGCTTATTGCTTACACCCATATCCCTATTGGCTCCCTCTCGCCGTCCAGTTTACTGGGGGGGATTGAAGACCCTCTAAGCCCAGCGGGAGCATGCTCCCTCGCCACAGGGGAACATTAAAGTCATAAGACTTGTATTGGCCACTGGGTAATTGGCATAGTGCTGCCACTCCCCAACTGACCCTGCGCCAAGGACTAAATCAGCCAGAAGCTGACGGAAGTTCAGGGCCTTGCCAGGTTGCTTGTTCCAAGGATATGGACATTTACCCCATGAAAACATACGCAGCGCTGGCCCTTGCGCTCACCACTCTGTGCAGCACCGTCCACGCGGCGAGCTGGCAGATTTGCCGGCTGGACTTACAGATCGTCAACGTCTTGAAACAACCGTACCCACAGCTGCAGGGGCGGATCCTCAAGGTCACCCCGACCTCAACCACCACGCAATGTCCCCAGCAAGGCTCGACGGTCACCTTCACCCCGGAAACCACCGATTACCAGAACACCCTCCCGCGTCGGCAATGGCCTCGAAAAGGCCAGTCCGTGCAGATTGACTACCGGTATCTGGATGGGGTTTGCAAGGGCGACGGCCACCCGCATCCGTGTCTCATCGACCACTACCCACTCATGGGACGCTAATCGGGCGTCACTCGCTCACGCAACTTCGCAGCAACCCATCGCATGGATATGCCCAGCACGCCTTCGCGCGAAATGCGTGGCGCTGTAGCATCATGAATTCTGCCAGCAATCCAGCCCTAAGGGCGATTGATGGCTATTAACTTTGAACCCAAGATAGGGCAGATCTTGGAGTGTAATTATGGCGGCTACCAGTACGATGAGAACGCATGGCTATCATTAGAGGGACTCAAGCGTACTAGCTGCCTATCAGCCATTCCAGCTCGGCCTTTCCACTTAGAAAGTCAGTTATTGGCCGATTTCTGCCCGTCACCAGCGCAGAAATCGGCCAATTGCAGACCTTGGATGTGTCTGAAAAACTGAGGGCGATTCACCTTGCGCAAGGTGTTGCCACAGGAACGCCATCGCAGAAGACACTAAAGTGAGGGCCTTACTCGGAGTATTTCCCCACATGGTTTTTCCACGGTAAGTAGTCCACGAAAACCACGCGATGGGTTACCCCGTTTTCCCCTACACGAAACCCAGGCATTTGTTGCAAATCCAGCTGCAAGCACTGAGTTGCAAGTACCTTTTGTAACGCAGGATCCGGATGAAAATATTCAGGACGGAAATAGTGTTTTTTAAGCGTCACATCGCAACTTGCGACTTGGCCCTTTACGTTGGCAGTGAATTCGAAGCGAGCTCTGCCGAACGCATTTATTGATTGCTTGGCCACCACGTTGTCCCAGAAAAAACGGCTTTCAGCATCAGTTCTCTGGTGCCCCCGTTCGTAATCAGAAATAGGTGAGGTATTACCAGAAGCTATCAAAGGTGCGATGACCTCGAGCGTGCCATCAGCTGGATTCTGGAGACCTTCCGGGATGCTATTCCAGCTACTGCTCCAGCACACATCCATGACGAGATTCGTAAAGCCTGGTGGAGCTCCAGCGTCACTTGGCTGCGCCTCGCAGAGCAATACGTCACCTTGCTGATTGAGCTTCATCCGCAACTTCACGCTGCCTTGCATCCCCTCGCCATTTGCCCAGAACACACTTCGAGCCAAGGTAGAGCGCAAAACCCTGAGATAACGTCTTGCTTCGAGACGTTTAATTTCTTCTGGGGTTAGGTAACTTGGAGCGGATTTACCATCGCTATCGATCCAGGAATCTATTCGCTGCTCAGGTGTTAACTGGCGGCAACCAGAGAGAGCCACTAAGCCTGTTAATAACAGCAGCGCGGAGGTTAGCCGACAATCGGCCCGGGATGTCATTTTAATGGTCGACACTCTTTCGTTCCTTGATATGACAAAAATCGCCATTTTACCTTGCATGCCAGACCACCGGACATTGCAACTCGATTTTTCGCCGGCAGATTGCTGCCTGTCGTGAAAGGCTCCATTCGACCCATTGCAGTCCATCGCGATCAGCGGCAGTTGGATCACGAGTCGAACGGTGAAACTGAACAACGCTATTTTTTACAACCGGCTGAGTTGCCCGCTTGAAGTATCAGAGCTCTGAGCCGCTGAATTTTCCTGATGCAATACATTCTAAAAAAATTCTTTGTTCTGGTTTAAGAAGTTTGCGTGGCGTATAGACGTGCTCATCAGGCTCCCTTAGCCACCTTGCCAAACCTCGGCTCGCGGATTCCTTGAGATTGTCCGCACGGATTGAGTCATAAAGGGAAAAGGTCTGGACTGATGGGAAAGCCCTCATCCTACGCCCGCATGGCCCCTACTGACAGCAATCGGCCCAGAGTGTGTAAAATCGCTTCGCCAAAATTGAAGTGTGCGCGTCTACGTTAAATCTGAAATTTATCAGCACATCTGTAGATATGGATTTCGCGTAGAAACGCGATTTGCGGTGCGGTTTGGAGTACCTGACGCGCTCAAAAACGTTTTTACACAGCCTGGGCCAGAAGCGGACGCTCGCCCGAGCCTTCTCTGCAAGGACCTGGTGGTCAGAATGAGTGGAAGCTATAACAAGTAGATATATGATCTTCCTACAAAATGAGATTCGATTCAGACCTATGATTCTTCAATATCCACCGGTGTGACCAGAGTACGGAAAGATGATAAGTGATTCAGATTTGGCCGAAATGGTTCCTTCAGCGCTAACGGGTGTAACTGTCGGGATCGGTTCGCAGATCCTGCTTTTTGGTGATATGGCTAGCGGGTTAATTCAGTGTCCATTCGTCAGTGATATGCTCTCGCCGGTACCTTCAATGCAGGCTACCTAGCTTATGATTTGGAGTCACTTAATCACCGCTCATTTAATCGCTGAAACAAGAGAACTTTCAGCGTCACCGCGTTGGCAAAATCCAGACGCCCCTGGATCCGCGCAAGTAGTAGAGTTGAGCACGCGCCTTAGTTCTCCAAAGGAGTACAGTGCCTTCCGAGATACCCCTGAAGGCGACTATTTGCTGTATGTAATCGAGGCATACGAGGATGCCATGAATAATGATTGGCTTCCTTATGAAATCATCGGCCTTCCACTTGAGCGGGCACGGGAATTTATCACGCAAGTCGCAAGTGAGTTGGCGTCGGGCCCGACACCTCACTTCATTCCAAACATTAGGGCAGTTTATTCAATACTCTCTGCTCTCTAAATCGACGCGACATATCTGATCTAAAGAGCTGCTTCTGGCCGATTTATGCCGTTCGTGACGGGCAGCAACCGGCCAAAAGCGGTCTCTCGCGGGCAATGACGCTTACACCAGCAGAGGCGAGATACACGTTGGTAACGACTTCGTAACCTTCAGTCTACTGCCGCCGCTTTTTTCTCAGCCCATTACCTACAGCTATGCGCCCGTAAGCATACAGGTACAGGCGGCGTAATACCTGAGGACAGCAGCTTGCTCAAGGAGTTGGGCAATGTCTTTCACCGGTGATACGACCATGCACAGCTGTTATGGCAATGGTGCGCAAGCCTGTGCAAGGTATTGGCCGCAAGGCAAGCCGGTACTGGTGCCTGTCAGCCCGAGAAAATAAGGAGATTGATCATGTGGCTTAAACCTGTGGCATTGGCGCTGCTGCTTGCTCCCCTCGTCACCGCCTGTTTCAGCGAGCCCTTTCAGCCCCCGGCGGCTGACGCGGACTTATGGGAGAAACCCGGCGCGAGCAGCAAGGATGTCTTGGCCTCCATGTTGGCTTGCGGTGAGAAGAATGGCTCCGGCATCGATCCCAATGCCAGCTTCCAGGAGCGGGCGCAGCGCTTTGTGTGTATGAAGGCGCGGGCTACACCCGGCGTGATGGTTTTGACGTCTGTGCATTGCGCACCCAAAAACCGTTGAAGGCTTGCGAGTCGGCGCAATGAAACTCCAAAAGAACCGTCCTGTTTTTAAGGGCTCGTCACTCAACACGATAGGGACATCACCTGTGAAATATGCAATCTGCGCCACCTTGCTGCTGTCGCTCAGCGGCTGCCTGACCATGTCGGGTGAATACACCGTGACGGCTCAGGACGCCTCCGGCGCCCCGTTAACCAAGCTTGGCACCTTCACCGCCGAGGGCCATAACATCTACCCCATACGCAATGCGTTCTGCCTCAATGCGCCGGAGGCGACGGTCATCATTCGCGATGCCCGCACCGGCGAGGAACTGCGCAGCGAAAGCCCTTATCACTGCCGTTAAGCCTCAAAAAAAGGATTTCCATGAGAGCATTTCTGATCGCAGGCCTGGCTCTGGCCGTGAGTGGCTGCGGCAATATTTCCAATATCCGTGCTTACAATACGGCCTATGTTGAACCCACATCCGGGGATACCGCACGCTTGCGTGTGATCACCAATGGCATGGCGCGCGGCGTGCCGGGCCGTGACTGCATCGACTGGCGTGTGCCTGGCGCCGGGGTGATGGCCGTGTCCGAATCTGGCTTTGCGGGTCAGAATAATGGCCGCAGCCTGGGCATGCCCGAGAGCAACCGCCGGGTGGAGGCGCAAGGCTCGGCGCGTAGCGAACTGAAGGTGCCGGCGAACAAGCCTTTTGCCATGAACTTCCAGAGTGAGGGTTATGTTTCCGGCGGCAATTCCTATAGCTGCAGGCAAAGCTTTCACTTCACCCCCAAGGCCGGGCAAGATTACGAACTGATCCTGCTGGACGGTGGCCAGTGCCTGGTCGCGTTGCAGCGCTTAAACCCAGCTGGAAAACCTGAAAACGAGCCTGTTGAGAAGGCAGGGCTGTGTAGAGCATTGGATGCCTTTTAGCTTGGCGTATTCAGAATTCCAGCGATAGGTGGCTATCCGGACATTGCGGATAGTTCAAACCTAAACGTGAGCCGAATCAATGCGCATCGGGGGCGTGGCCTTTAGCCGACTTGACATACCAGCCGTATCCAAGAGGCAGAGAAGTGAGCCAGCTTGCACTTGCGGAGGAGGCAAGCTGGGCGAAACCAGAACCGAGTTGGTCGTCCGCTTTTGAGGTAGACATCCAGACAAAGGCCAAGCGTTTTCTTGCGCTGTCACGAGATGGAGATAGATGGCATCACCGACCACAATTTTTCTGACATGTCCGCTTATGGCCGATTGTGTTGAAAAAGTCAGTTTTCCCAAAACACTCGAATATTAATGTATGAAAACACCTCTGTTGCCCGCTGCTACGTGAGCTCCGAGTACTGAACCTTCTGCCAAAAATTCAGATTTCAATCTCAGGCGCGTACTTTTCTGGCGTGGAATTCGAAGCCGACTGTTTTCAACAGAATCGGCCAAAAGCGGTCCTGTGGGGGCTCAAGTCGAACCTACTTCGAAAGCCCGTTTGCGCCGTCGTCGACCTCCCACAAAATTCTCTCGAGCTCAGGCCGCGTCCACCTCTCCCAAGGAAATACGTCCCGGTCGTCGTCGCTGTGCCAATACTCGCCTGCATCAAATGCCTGGTAGATAGAGAATGCCGGCTGGGGCATATCCGCATGCATGGACAAGCCGACGATATCGCTGACGACAGTATTCATCACCTCATCACAGTAATGAAAATCGCGGGTGCCTGTAAAAAACAGTCTTGCTACTGAGATCGCCAACTGATTCAAAAGATCGCGACTGTCGATCTGTAGGTGCTCACACATCACACCTAACTCGGTGTTTGGGGCACTTTCAATAACCGCAAGTACGTAATTAAGGTTGGCATCACTCAGACCTTTGTCCATGGGATGAAAGTACTCTTCAATTCAGTTACTCGATGGATTCAGCGCAGGCCTGTTAGAAAACATATTGCCAGGTGTGCTGCCGAGCGTCCGCCTTTTGTAATCCCCTTTTGTACGATCACCTAGCGATGTCACGTGGTATGGAGGGGCATTTGAATTGCATTTTCACCCCAGCACACCGCCGAACCGAGGCCTGCTCCAATCCCTGTCATGAGTGATGTCTGTTTGATATCATAGGTTATCCGTCAATCCGGGGGCCGCTATCGCGGTTACCGCCGGTATGCGGACGATCTTTTATCATTCATTTGTTGGCAGGAGAAAGACGTTGAGTGAAGGAAATGGGAGCGGAAAGGCGCCATTGTCGAAGGGAGTCATCATCACTCGGTCATCGGTTTGGGCTACGTATGAGGTGCTTCTGACGTTGATGCCTGTGCTTATTTGGCTTTTCATCATCTATTTTTCGAAGCCCGAGTTTGAGATTTCCCTGCAGTTTCCGGCGTTCTCTTTTTTCTGTGTTTCTATCTGGGCGGCTTGCATTAGGGAAATTCCGAGAACACTCGTCGGGGGGGATCCGGTTCAAGACAAATTTGAACGGGAGTGCTCGTTGGCCATTGCGATTCTAGGATTCGTGATTTCGCTTTTGTGTCTCGTCTTCGCTGCGCTCAGGAGCACCGGCAGCATTCCTAATATTTGGGGGGCTTTTTCCGTGGTTGTGGCGACTGCCGGAGGGCTCGGTATCCTCATGCTTTTCGTGATGATCTCGATAAAAATCCAGCGAGTGGAATATGGGCGCTACAACATCCGTCCTGCGATCAAAGAAAAGTGGACTGATTTAGTTTCTGAGAAATAAATCAGTCCCTTTTTTTTCCAAAGCTCGTGTTTATGCACGTTGTTGTGCGGCAAAGGCATTTTTATTTCCGTTTTAGGTGTTGCTTGCAGCACAATTTGAATTTTTAGAACCTCTGGAGGGATGCAGTGGTTACTTATACACAGAGTGTAAAAGAAAAAAGCAGAGTAGAAGTATGGACTAGGGCTGTTAGAAAACTGACTACTGACAGGGAAAAACATAGGGTTTTAAAGCCGAATTATATAAGACGCCTTTGGGATTACGCTTTTGACGAAGTTCTACAAGATGAGAGTCCTAACGAGGATTTTATTGAGTCCTGGACTAGATTTTCAAACAATCTTTACGAGACCAAGCAACCGCAAAACTTGAAAATTGCATACTTTTGCGGGCCGGAGCCTGAAAATGATTTGCGAATTATAGTGGCGCTAGGTGTTCAGATTGAGAATGTTTGGGCTATTGAGTCAGATAGAAAAATGTACTCTTCAGCACTGATTAAGGCACAAAAAAAATATCCAACCTTAAAGATATTCAATGGTGCAATATCTGAGCTCATGCGGGTCACTTCTTTTAAGTTTGATATAATTTACCTTGATTTCACTGGTCCTCTTTTTAGTCAGCAGTCAAAGCCGCTTCTCACTATAAATGCTGTCTTTGAAAACAGCTCTCTGAGTGATTTGGGGATTCTGGTAATAAATAGCTCTCTCCCCGAAAAAACCGAAGAAAATATTGAGTTCTTGTCTTCTTATTTTCGTAGTCATCCATTTCTAGAGAACTGTATCCGTTCAGGTGACCCTAAAGATACTGGCTTTTGGGAAGGGGTCGATTGCTATGGGTTTGTTGACAAGGCCTACCAAGAGGAGCTTAAGGCGCTCGGCGAGCCTTGCGAGCAACGTTTGTTTGAGGACTTGATAAGCTCGCACTTCGACTCTGCATACAGTGCATTTTCAACGCATTATCCAACAATCTTTGCTAGCTACATAAGTCCGATGCTTAAGGTTGGTAGTAGCCCAGCCTTAAAACGCATGTTTTTGAAAATGGATGAAGCTCAAATAAAATCCATTATTAAAAAAATGTCTACCCCCAAAAACTATGATTTCGAAGATGGACAGGTTGATGAGGCCACCCTCGAAGATTTGGATTTGTCAGGAGGTGAAATTTTCGAGCCGCATGAAGACTTTCCAATTTGGAATTTCTTGCTAAGGCTGAAGGAGTCTAAAAGTAAGCTGGGTCAGTACTGGTACGAGCAGTTTTCAAAAAAGAATGGGGCTCTGTCATATCTAGATAGCGTGCAACTTTATGATTTGCTTAGATACGCACAGTACTCATATAAAAGCACTCTGTCGGAAAGCTTGTCTCGGTCGATAAAGGAAATAATTAAATCTCTTCCTGATCCGCGCGGAGGCGTTTTTTGTGATGTACCGATGCCGCATTTATGGATAGAGCTTGCTTTAAATCACCTTGGGAATACGCACCACATAAACACGGACGCGCATTGGCGAGCTAGGTATAAAGCAAAAGAGCGGGAGATGTATCTTGATATGTTTGTTTTTGATAACTGCAGATCCCTGTATGACTGGCTTCCGATGGTGGATCTTTATGGAAAAGACACTGCGACCATAGAGAGGCAGATAATTATTCGTGCTTGCATGGATGCTATCACTAAGCAGAACCATTATTCGTCATTTTTTAGCTACTATGGCGCCAATCTAATTGGAGTCAATACAAAGAGATGGTCAGATTTTGGTGAGCTGAAAGAGCGATTTGATTTGAATGACTAGTATTGAAGCTAAGCATCAGAAAAATTATGGCCGAAAGCCGCCAATTATGAGCAGCAGCTTTCGGCCAGAAACCGATTTTGAATGAGTCGAGGAAACTAGTGGCGATTCACTCAGTTCAGTAAAGCTCAATCAGTTGAGATTCAATTTTTGCATCTGGCATCATCTGCTGAAGTCCTCTACTCAGCTCATCCCCAGCAGCCCTTAAGGCATCCATGGGCATTTCTGGAAGACTCTCCAGAATGAACCACATCCGCTTTGCGTTTGAGTACAGACGCGTTCGGGTGCCCTGGCGCCAGTTCCATCGCCGGCAGGTCACACCTTGTTCATCTCGCCAAATGACTTCTCCTTTTTCTGGGGACTCATTAGCTGCATCGCCATCTTTAGTGGTGTCGAACAGTTCAGTGCCATCAGCGATGGTCAAGCGTGGCACACCTATGTAAGCGTCAAAATTTTCTCCGCCAACCGGTATGGCGTACTTGATGCTAATTGCGTTGTACAAGTCGACAATGGGATCGATATTGGGAAGACTCCCATCTCGTAACACCCGCTTACGCAACGCTTCGGCTGAGCAAGGGGTGCGCTGTGGTTTAGCGCCGAATAGCCTGAACGTATTGGCCCACGCAGCCAAGTGGCTCTGAGCCCAAGCCGGAGTTTCAGCGCCTAATGAATCGCAAGCCTTTTTAAGAGCGTCTGTAGAAACCTGAGGGTGCTCAATCAGCGAAGCTTTCACGCTGATACTCAGCGCTCGGAAACCTGGTGCAATCTCAGCTATTTGGGGGTCAAGGAACGGAGCAACAAACGACATGCTGTCCTCCATGGCGACTAATACTGAAGGTTTCTCATGGTGTAGCTATCCGATGCCAAGCTAAGGATATTAAGGGTGTGGACGAGCAATTTCAGTTTAGATTTCAACGTAGCTATCTCCGTGAAGGTGATCAATGAATGGAGTTTTAACCCGCTCTGCTGATTAGATCTAATGATTTACCATCATGGCGTATAAGCTTTCCTTATTCGGAAGATCAACGAACGCGAACGCACAGACACGCACGATGAAATGTGAAGAGAGATACTCTTTGGGCGGATCTGAATCGACACTAGATTCGTAGTCACCTTGGGAATGACCGCTTCTGGCCGTTAGTGGACATTTAGACCCCTTAGTCTCGAGCACAATCCCACGTTCCATCAAGGAGAGCCGTACCGATAACGGCCTCTTAAGCTTCCCGAAAAAGGTAGAGTTGCGGAAACGATCCCAAATCGCAGGCAATAAAAAACCCCGTAGACGTTAATCTACGGGGTTTTTAAGAGTGGAGGCCGAGGTCGGAATCGAACCGGCGTAGGCGGATTTGCAATCCGCTGCATAACCATTTTGCTACTCGGCCTCAGACGATCAATGCCCTGATTGCTGGCACTCACCGTATGATAACTTGAGTGGGCTGTGTAAAGCCTGCCTCTACTCTAACTCATTGAATACATTGAAGTTTTTAAAGCTTCGATGCGTTCGATGGGCGCCATTATGTACTCATTTGCCGGGGCCTGCAACCCCTTGATTTCAAAAATATTTCGCATTGGCATCAAGGGCTTGCAGGTTGGGTTCACTCCTTGATGACTTGCTGGCGGTAGTGTGGGTCGGCCTGGATTTGGTCGTCTGTGAACGGGAGCGGGCTGAGTGTTTTCTTGGAAAACGCTTGGGTTTGGTCCTTGGAATAGGGGGAGGCAGGGTTGCTGGATTGGGAGAATGCCAACACACCTTCAGCATGGGGGCCGTGGTCGTCGAAGGTGACGATCTGCAGGTAACTGCTGCCGCTGATCACTTCGCGTTTAGCATCGCTGCGGGGCACGCTTTGCATGGCGTTGTAGATGCCCAGTTCTTGAGGGCCGCCGTGGATCGGGGTTTGGCCGGATACTTGAACATCCCCCCAAGTACTTGTGGACGTCAGCCCGCGCTTGGCAACGTCGGCGGCGGAGGCCAGCATCGCTTCGCGCACAGCCTTAGCTACCGCTGGACGCTCGATAGCCACGCCCCGTGGGGTGGTCAGGGGTTGGCTCGGATCGAAGGCGACGCGCCAGGCATCGGGGATTTGTTGCAGGTGCTCCATCAGATTGATGAAGTGCACCAGGCCCACGCCGCTGTCGAGGTTGGCGTGGCGGTCCCAGGTTTTAAGGCTGTCGCACAGCGGTTGCAGGGTCTGCGCGTCAGTCGCGAGGTGGTTGGCGCAGAATTCCAGCAGGTCCGGCATGACCTGCCCGGCCAGGTACACCTCGTTATCCATCACCATATTGCGTAAGTCAGCGGCGTTGATCGGCCGGCTGCCGAGGCTGTGCAAGCGCTGCAAGGCGAAGCGCGCGCGCGGACCGAGGCCGATGCGGTCCTGGCTGATCACCGGCGAGAAGCCGCTTAACGGCGCTTGCGGATTGGCCAGCCAGGCCGAGTCGTTGGAATGCTGCACGTAGTCGCTGCGTAGCAACTGCGGCAGTTGATCGGCCGCAAATATACCCGGCTGAGCGGCCTTCGGATCGATATCCCAGGCGCAGGCGCTATGGGCGCCGTCCAGCACAATCATCTGCAAACCGGCGCGCGGGTCGCTGCACTGGGCCAATTTGGCCGCGCTGACGTTGGGCACCACCGACAGATTCATGTATAGGCTCTGGCCCTGGTCATCGGCGGCCAGGGTGTTGACCCACGGGATGCCTTGCAAGCTCTGCACCGAGGTTTGCAGCGCCTTGACGCTACCGGCCTGGTTCATGGCGTACCACTGTTGCAGCACGCGGTCGTTGCCCAAGTTGGCGTCGCGCAGGCTGAACGCATAGTGCCGGTCCCAATCGAGCTTGCCGGGCCATTGCACCACAGGGCCGAACTGGGAGCTGTACAGCGTGTGGTTCACTTCTTTGAGGCTGCCATCGGCTTGCTTGACCTGGACCGCCACCGAGGTTTTATCCAGCGCGATGGATTTGCCGTCGAGCAGGTAGCGCGTGGCATCGTTCGGGTCCAGGGTCAGGCGGTACAAGGTAAAGTGCTTGGACGTATCGACCGTGTGGGTCCACGCCACACGCCGGTTGAAACCGATATTGATCACCGGCAACCCTGGCAACGCAGCGCCCATGACATCCAACTGGCCGGGAATGGTCAGGTGCATCTCGTAAAAACGCATACCGCCCACCCACGGAAAATGCGGGTTGGCCAACAACATGCCGCGCCCGTTGAACGAGCGCTCCTGCCCCACCGCCACGGCGTTGCTGCCGCGATCCAGGCTGAAGCGTTGCTGCTGCGCGGCGGCCAGTGCGAAAGCCTTGACGTCGGGCTGCACACTGGCGCTCGCCTGGGGCGGTGTTGCGCCCACCAAGGCTTCGGCGAATTGGCCGACACCGCCTTCCACCAGCAGCCTGCGGGTCAGTTTGACCAGGTCCTCGGCCACCAGCGGCCGGACCCACGCACCTTGGCACTGGGCCGGCGCGCCCCGCTCTTGCAGATAACGGTTATAGCCGGCCACGTAGCCTTCGATGCGTTGCTGGATCTGCGGGCTCTGCGCCTTCCAGAACGCAGCAACCGCCTGAGGCGTGTTCAGCCAATGAAAGAACACATCGCTGGCCAGGTTGTTGCGCTCCTCCAGCGTGGCCTGCTCGGGCCCGAAGTAACGCGCGCGCTCGCCGTTGACGGTCACCACTTCGTTAGCCAGCAGGCACATATTGTCCTGGGCATAGGCGTATCCAATGCCATAGCCCAGACCGCGCTCGTCACTGGCCCGGATATGCGGCACGCCGAAACCGGTGCGCCGGATCTCGGCAGAGGCTTGCGTGGCCTGCTCGCGCGCCGATGCGGCCAGGCTGACGCCCAGCAATACTCCGAGCGCACATACCCTGGACAACCTGTTGTTAATAATCACACCGACTCCGCCGTCAAATGGAACGTCTTTACGCGGGGCGACCACCCCACCGTAAGAACGCACATCGGCCCGCGGAATTTAGCGCGCAGGTTGTGACAAAACCGATACCGACGAAATTTCTACATTCGGCGCTTCATGATTTCGCTCGCTCGTTCGTCTTATTGAATAAGAGCGCCATCATTTTCCTGATCAGGCTCTGATAAGGAGTTTTCTGCATGTACAACCCGCAAGTGCCCACGGAAGGACATCTCTCGGCCGCCGATGCCAACTTCGGCAGCGGCACAACCGCCTTCGGCAAGACGCCGGAGCAAGGCAACCAGCGTATTCGTCATTTGCTCAAATGTTTCGGTCTGCGCACCAGCCTGATCCGGCTGAAGGTCATCGACGCCCTGCTCACCGCCGCCGACAACCAGCGCACCCTCGGGGTACGCGGCGTGCACAGCCACCTGCTGGCGCTGGGCATTCCATTGTCGTTTCTCAGCGTGCGCGAAGTACTCAAACGGCTGTGCAGCGAGGGCGTGATCACCCTCAATGCGGACAAAAGCTACAGCCTCCACGAAGAGGCTGCCAAGGTGCTCGACAACAGCGCCTGACTTACGGCTTGACCTTGCGCCGCATGATGCCGTTGAGCACCACCACGACCACCGCGACGGCAATGGCGATGGTCTGGAACGTTTTTTCACTGATAGACCCGATGCTCTGCAGGTAAGACAGGCCAAACATCGTCGCCAGCACCACCAAGACAATCAGTATCGAATATTTCAAACGTTGCTTTCGCGTCATCACGACTTCCTGAATCTGAAGATTGTATTTACGGCCTTGCGCCGAACAGGGCGCGGTGGGCGTCTATGTTACAGACGATGAGAGGCTTTGGCTTGTTCGAGGCGGTGACCTCTGGCATTACGTGGGGCCGGGTAACTTTTCCATGCGCTACGGACACGAAGGCATACACAGTGCAAGCAGCACAGCCGGAACTTGCGCGGGCGTTTTCCGCAACCAACGGGGGTGCCTGGGGAACAGGGAACCTCCCAAAGACAGGCGCTTTTTCTTGATATGTCTGGAAAAGGTACCCGCATATGAACAGTCTTGCATCCGCTCCTGCACTGCACCTCAACCCTCAGGGTATTTCACCGCCCCTCTATCCTCAGACAACTCCATTGCAGCCGCTGGCCAGGGTTCAATCCGCAGCCATCGCACACCAGGCCCCAGCGAGCGCCGCGCCTGCCGGAGGTGCCCTGGCGAACGCGTTGGCAGACCGGCACAACCTCAGGACGCTGGGCCAACAGCTCAACGAAACCGCGAAGGGCCTTGGGCCGCAGGCGACGCCCCAGGCCGTGCGCACGGCGCTGAAAACCAGCACGATGCAAGCACATCCTGCATCCGCCTTTCCCCCACCGGGAGACTCCCCTCTCACCCTTGAAGCCTTCATCACCGCATATGGCTTGAGCCTACCCACTGACCACTTCAGCCTCGTCGCCCTAGCCGATGCGGTGCTCGACCGGGCTCGGGAGCATCCCTTGGGCAACTTCGGCGGCGGTTTGTCGTGGCCGCTTGAACTCAGCGTACAGGCGCAGCGCACCGTGCTGGCGAGCGCCAGGGACTACGCCATGCGCCACCCAAACCCGCCGCGCATGGGGCCGAGTCTGGGAATTCTGGAATACCTGAACAGCAACCAGCCGCTCAGCGCCCAGGCCATGGATGATCCGGCCACTGCGCTGGAAACCCTGCTGAGCACGCCACGCGCTCAAGCCATGGGGCAAGCGCTGCAGACCCAGCTCAACGGCATCGCCACCGCCACCAGCGCAAGCGACTATGTGTTGGCAGCCATAAATCTGGTACTGGACCCGCAATCCCTCGACGCACCCGCGTGGAACAAAGTGGCCGATTTCGACCTGACGCAAACCGAGCATTGGGGCAAACCGGCGTCGGCGATACGCGATGGGTTGAGCGCCCATCTGGTCGAGCAAGGCGATGCCACACCTGCCATGGCAACAGTTGCCGCTCACCTGTTACTGGCCAGGAAGGCCCCCGAGTTGTTGATCAAAGACCTCCCCGACAGCGTCACCTACGGCAGCCCGGCCTGGGTCAGCCTGTCGGTCGCGGCGGCCACGATTGAAGCGCAGACACCGGGCAAGGTGCCCAACATGACCTTTGCCCAAGTCATGATGGAGGCCGAAAGCGCCGGTCTGCAGGACCTGACCGTCACCCAACAGGCCCAATCCGATGCCTTGCGGGTCTGGGGTCTGGTCAGCGGCACACTGTCGGCGCAAGAAGCTGACCGTTACGGCCCCGCGGATAAGCAGAAGGTCCGCAGTGCGTTCAATGCCCAGGCCAACGAACGCCTAGAAGCCTCGGTGCAAATCGACACCGAAATCCCAAGCCGTCGCGCGATTGCCCTGGCCAAGCTCAAGGAGCGGTTTGGTGAAGACGTGCCATTTGAAGAAAAACTGCTGACGGTCAAAGCCACTACCCAGCCCCATGACGAGCCGCTGTATAACCCCAATCGCGCCCCGGCCGGCCGCCATTCGCTGCTGGATATCGCCATGAGCGGGCTGCACGCCTACCAGTGGGAAAGCCAAGACCCGCGTGTGATCGAGGCCACACGGGGCAAATCCATGGCGTTTGACGTCAACAGTGTGTTCAACGAGCAGTTCGCCCACGCCGTCGATCTGCGCAAAAAGGGCATTGCCACAACGGTCAAGCAGCTGATCGCTCGGCTGCCTTTAGAAGACAGGCAAACTCTGGAATACGCAAAACTGGAGTTCTACCAGAACCCGACCTATAGGCTGAGTACCGGTTTTACCGCCCGAACCCTTGAGCGCAAAAACCCCAAGCTGCTGATGAAAGCCACAGGCGCTGATGGAGAAAAGGTCTACGAAATTGACTTGAAACAGGGCGCCATCAGCCGGGTCCGCGACACGGTGTTGACCCAACCAAGGCCGCGTAACGGCAGCCTGGTGTATCCGATAGAGCGTTTCACCCCCGCCCACGTCAGCCAATCGGCTCTGGACTTGAACAAGGGCGTGAGCATTCCTCTGCCCATCCCCGCCAGCTTTTCAAGCGCGCGAACCCAGGCCATTGCGGATGTATTCGTCGAGCATCTGGACATCGATGGCGAGGATGCGGTCAAGCGCGCCAAAGGCACCACCCGCCACGATCAGCACGTGGAAAACGAGTGGAAGCTGGCCGATTTTTTTCTCGACCTGGTGCCGCTGCGCTCGGCCATCGTGAACTTTCGTGACGGCAATTACCTGGAAGGGACGTTCGATCTGGGCATGGATATATTCGGTTTCGTCACCGGCGCTGCCGGGGCCGCCGCCAGGGTCACCAAGGTCGCGGCCAGCGCGGTGAACACGACCCGTAAAGCTGCGAAGGTGGCAAAGATTCTCGGAACCACCGTCGTCAGTGAATTGAACCCATTGAGCGGGCTGGGCAGCCTGGTTGAGGAAGGCTCGCGGCTGATCGGCGATGGGGTCAAACGCGTCAGGGGCGCAAGCGGCGGGTACGACTTGACCAAGCGGGTCAGCGCCGAACACGGGCCGGTCACGTATGGCACTTTCAAAATCGACGACCAAGCCTATGAAGCCGATACCATTGTGTCCAACGGTCAGCGCTACGCGTACGACCCGGCCAAAGCCATGCCTTACGGCCCTCCCCTGGAAGGCTTCAACCCCCTGGACACCCTGGCCCCCGTGCACCCGCCCAAACATTTCCAAGGCCATCGGAATAACCTGGTGGGCACCGATGGGCGCCCTGTGCGGCCGCGAAAACCTTTGCCTTCGGGTGACTATGTGGAAAGCATGCGGGGCAGGCTGGAAGCCGACCATTTCAAGCCGGACACCAAGGCAGAGACCGTGCGACGGTTCAACCAGCAGATGTCGGAGTATTACGAGGCCATCGACCAAAATGGCCTACCACCCCGCCCTGCCATTCCACAGGTGCCCAAGCAGGTCCCCGCATCCGAGCTGCTGACGGAAACCCTCAAGGTCTCGCCCGGCGTGGTATTAGGTGAGTCCCACAGTCAGATGGCAAGTTTCAGGGTGCTTTACGACAACGTCACTACCCTCAAGAGCGCCGGTGTCACGAAGGTTTATTTCGAAGGATTGATCGATATGCCCCAAGGGTTGATGGACGACGGCATCGGTCTCCTCGGTCGATCCCGGCAACCGCGTACCCACCCGACCTTCGAGCAACTGTGCAAAAAACTGAAGGCCCACGGCATCGAAGTCTTGCCCCTTGATCACTACTACCTGACGCGCCACAAGGATCTACGCGGCGTTAACCTGCCCACCACGGCGGGCAACGGCTCAACAACCCGGCTACGTGAGTTCAACTATTACGCCGCAGAAACCATCCAGGCCAACTCCGGGACGGAAAAGTGGGTGGCGCTGGTCGGCAATGCGCACATGAACACCAGCGAAGGCATCCCGGGTCTCGCGGAGTTAACGGGCAGCATCGGCGTTGGTGTTTCTAACAACTCCCACGTGAAGTCACAGATCGGCTTGAAGGTCAAAGGCCATACCCCCGACCCCGCCCTTCCCTTGCGCCCCGAGGATGCGCCCGGCGACTTGCAGATTTTCGTCAACCCGTAGAAACGCATACGCCCCAGCCTGCCGAACAGTCAGGCTGGGGGCCCATCGATCACCCCAGCCCCAGAGGCTGACGCTGCAAACCGGTGCCAGGCGCAGCGCACAGTTCCACCAGCCAATCCACAAAGACCCGTACCCGCAACGACAACTGGCGATGGGGCGGGTACAGCGCGGTCAGGGCCATTTTCGGCACTGGCCAATGGGGCAGCACTTCTACCAGGCATCCCTCGGCCAGTTGTCGCATCGCGTGGTAATGGGGCGCCTGAATCAAGCCGTAACCGGCCTCGCACGCGGCGAAGTAGCCGTCGGAACTGTTGACCGCGACGCGCTTGGGCAGGTCGAACGGGCGCACTTGGCCGTCAATCAGAAATTCCAGACCGAAGCGCTTGCCGCTGGCGCTGGAGACGTACTCGACCATGTGATGGCGCGCCAGGTCGTCCAGATCAGCGGGCATGCCCATGCGTTCAAGGTAGGCAGGGCTTGCCAGAGTCAACTGATCCATCAGCGCCAGGGGCCGTGCCACCAGGGATTCGTCCAGGGCCAGGCCACCGCGCAGCACGCAGTCCACGCCTTCGCGGATCAAGTCTACCGGGCGGTCGTTCAAGCCGATGTCCAGTTCGATCTGCGGGTAACGCGCGGTAAAGGCCGGTAGTGCGGGGATCACGATCAAGCGGCCGATGCCCGAGGGCATGTCCACGCTCAAGGTGCCGCGCGGGTTCTGACGGCGCGTGGAAAACACCGCTTCGGTTTCTTCCAGGTCTGACAGCAACTGCACACAGCGCTGGTAGTACGCGGTGCCGTCCGGGGTGGGACTGACCTGCCGCGTGGTGCGCTGCAACAGTTGCACCCCCAGGTGCGCTTCCAGTTGTTTGATCAGGATGGTCACCGAGGCGCGGGGCAGTTGCAGGCTGTCGGCGGCTTTGGCGAAGCCGCCCAGTTCGACGATACGGGTGAACACACGCATAGCGTTGAAACGATCCAAGGGCTGGCTCCGTGTGGATTATTTAGAAAATACAAACAGTGATAGTGCTTTTAGCCGCTTTATCTCGGTTTTGTCGAGGATAACAATGAAGTCCTTCCCAACTCAGGAGTCCCACAGATGCAAACTCGTCAACTTGGCACACACGGTCCCCTCGTCTCTGCCATCGGCCTTGGCTGCATGGGCATGAGCGATTTCTACAGCCCCGGCAGCGACACCCGCGAAGCCGTCGCCACCCTGCACCGCGCCTTGGAGCTGGGGATCAACTTCTTCGATACCGCCGATATGTACGGCCCGCACACCAACGAGCAATTACTGGGCAAGGCATTCGCCGGTAAGCGCGACCAGGTGTTCCTGGCCAGCAAATTCGGCATTATCCGCGACCCGGCCACCCCCGCTTCGCGCGGTGTGGACGGCAGCCCCGAGTACATCCGCGCGTCCATCGACGGCACTTTGCAACGCCTGGGCGTCGACACCCTGGACCTCTACTACCAGCACCGCATCGACCCGCAGGTGAGCATCGAGGAAAGCGTCGGCGCCATGGCCGAGCTGGTCAAACAGGGCAAGGTGCGTTACCTGGGCCTGAGCGAAGCGTCGGCCACCACTCTGGAGCGTGCGCATAAGGTCCACCCGATCAGCGCCCTGCAAAGCGAGTACTCGCTGTGGAGCCGCGACCAGGAAAGCAACGGCTGTCTCGCCGCCTGCCAGCGCCTGGGGGTTGCCTTCGTGCCTTATAGCCCGCTGGGCCGCGGCTTTCTCACCGGCACGCTGCAAAGCCCGGATGACTTCAGCGCCGATGACTACCGCCGCTCCAACCCGCGTTTCCAAGGGGATAACTTCGCGAAGAATCTGCAATTGGTCGAGCACGTGCGCAGCCTGGCCGCCGATAAGGGCGTAAGCGCCGGGCAACTGGCCTTGGCCTGGGTATTGGCCCAAGGGGACTACATCATCCCGATCCCAGGCACCAAACAGCGCAAATACCTGGAAGAAAACGCGGCGGCGGTGTCCATCGCGCTCAGCCCATCCGAGCTGTCGGCCCTGGATGGGATTTTCCCCGCCGACGCCACTGCCGGTCTGCGCTACCCCGAGGCGGTGATGGCGATGTTGGAGATCTGACACAGAGCAAGCAACATCTTGCGGCGAGTACGTGGCCTATCAGCCGGAACGTTTGCGAGGCAACGTCCACGTATCGGCAAACCTGGTATCCCATCAGGTTCGCCAATTCGTGCTTAAAGGACGGACATGCCATGAAAGTTGCTGCTAACGCACAGCCAACTTGTGTAACAACACCCCCCACCCCACTTCGCTCGCCCGAAAACAACGATCCTTATGCACCTCCGGTCGATTTGACGCTTGGTATCGTCAACCGCAAAACCTACCCGTTGCACAGCGACGGCGACATTAAGATCAATAGGATCATTGACTGGTTTATGGACAGCGAGGGAAAACCGTTGATGCTCACTAATATGCTGGATGTTGAAACTGGAGGTCACCCCGACCACATCCATGTGCGCCGCTGGTCACACGACACGCTGCAATTCCTGATCAACGGCAAGCCGTTTTTAATCGACATGAAAGAGAATCGAGACCCGAGGCAAGAGCTTTGGATTACCGCCAATGGCGGCGACGACACCATCATCATCGACGATGACCTCGGGATTGGTGTGAGCATTGATTCAGGTGACGGCGACGACTACATCCAAGCCGGTGCCGGACGAACCCGGTTGTTTGGTGGCAAAGGCGACGATTTCATACGCCTGGGCAGCGGCCTTGGGTACGCCGCTGGCGGCGACGGCGACGACACAATAATCGGTGGCACTGGAAATAACGTCATCTATGGCAACAATGGCAATGACCGCCTCTATGCCGGGTTCGGCCCCTCGACCAAGCAAAATTACTTGGACGGTGGCAACGGAAACGACGAACTCCTCGCCGGCAGCGGCCACAGTGTGCTGCACGGCGGTAACGGTGACGATCATTTGACGGGCTATGACAGCACTACCTTTTACACGGGTAAAGGCCACGATCACCTTTGGCTTAACCAGCGCGATGACCGTATCTACGCAAAAGCCACCGACCATTTCGCGCGTGACAGAGGTTCAGCTTTCACCGAGGTCAAGCCCAGCAATGCCGGCAGCCAGGGATTCACGCTCAGCGTTCCGGAGAATACCTCCACGGATGAGCATATACAGCAGTTAGAACAAGGGCTCGCCGACGACTTCGAGTTCCTGCGCAGTTCACCAGCGGGCCAGTCTTTGCTCAAAAAAATGGACGAACTGGCCGTGGTCAATCGCGGGCCCGTCACGATCACTCCCGCTGTCCTCGCAGAGAACCTTTATGCCTTCGGCAGCACTGAGCTGAACGAATTGACCGATGAACAACGCCAAAACAGCGACGAGTCTATCGCAGGCTTCATAACGAAAGAAGGTACGCCCGGTGCCCACGCCGACCGGGCCACGATTGATTACGGTCCGGTCTCTATCCTCGAAAACATCGAGCGCAACAACACCGTTGTGCCTGTAACCGCACTCTTCCATGAGATGGTACATGCCTACAATGGCGCAACCGGCACTCGTCTACGAGGGCATACCCAGGAGTCGCCGGGGGAAAATGGGTTGGTCGAGAATATTGAACTTCAGGCCATTGGTTTGCCAAACGACGGCAACCCGTTTGACTTCGATAACGATCCGTCGACCCCACCGAACACAGTCAATCCTGCACCGTTTACTGAAAATGCATTGAATGCGGAAATGGGTAAACCGTTGCGGCGCAAATATGATTGGCCGGCCAGCCCACAAGGAGACGGCCAGTAGCCCTGCCTGCTTGCTGGCAATCCTGAAGACCCTAAAAGCAGCGATGCGCGCAGAGCGCATCGCTGCTGCAGTACTCAGATATTGGCACCATGGTACCTAAAGCTAATCGTACTCAAGCCGATACCCCTACGAAGCTCCAACAAAGCCGCGTCGACAATAAACGCTTCGTAAGGACGATCCCATGCCCCCACTGCGCTCCATCCAAGCCCGCTATACCCTGTTTCTGGTGTTGTTCGTCCTGGTGTTATTCGTGTTGACCATCGTCGGCATCGGCCAGTTGGTCGCGCCGACATTGCGCCACACCGAAGAGCAGGTGGTGCTCAACCGCATCGACGAGGTGGCGAAAACCATCCAGGGCGAGCTGAACAAGGTTCAGGCCCAGCAACGCAGCATCACCCAGACCATCCCGCTGCTGGACAGCGATGCCATCGACAAGGTCTTGCCTGGCCTGGTCGACCAGTACGGTGAGCTGAAGGTGTTCGGCGGCGGTATCTGGCCACTGCCAAACCAGCGCACCCCAGGGCGCAACAAGCACAGCACGTTCTGGCACCGTGATGCCTCGGGCAAGCTGATGGTCAATACCTTCTGGAACAGCGACCCGGCCCCCAACTATTACGACCAGAGCTGGTACAAGGGCGGCCTGGCCTCGCCGCGTGGCCAATGCGCCTGGGCCGCCGCCTACAAGGACGACGCCAGCCAAGAGCCACGCACCAACTGCGCCATGGCGATCCAGCGCGATGGCGCGGCCTATGGCGTGGCCACGATTGACGTCACCCTCGGTTTTTTCAACGAACTGGTGGCCAGCAAGGAAAAAGACATCGGCGGGCAGATGCTGATCGTCGAAGGCGACGGCAAGATCATCAGCAACAGCACGCGCCTGAACAGCCCGGTGGTGTTGAAAAACATCAGCGAACTGACCGCTTCCTCAGCCTTCGCCACCCAGGTCAGCAAAGCCCTGGCCCATCGCGACCAAGGCTTGCAGCGCAGCGAGTTCGATAACGGCGGCGTGGCCAGCACCTTCTATATGCGCCCGATCGAGGGTACGCCGTGGTTCCTCGCCACCGCCCTGCCCACCTCGTTGATCACCGCGCAGCGCGATGACGTACTCGGCACTTTGGCCCTGCTGCAAATCCCCATGGTATTGCTGCTGGTGCTGCTGGCCGCGTATGCGATCCGCAAACTGGTGCAGCGCATGAAGACGCTGAAAGCCAATATCGACGCACTGTCCACCGGCGATGCCGACCTGACGCGGCGCATCACCATCCGCGCTGAAGACGAACTGGGCGCCATCGGCCATTCCGTCAACCGCTTTATCGTCTACCTGCAAAACATGATCGGCGAAGTGACCCAAGCCACCGCGGCCATGTCCACGGGGCTTGAGCAATTGCAGCAGACTTCGGCACAGACCAACCAGATCCTGGTGCGTCATGCCTCGGAAACCGATCAGACCGTCACGGCCATCACTGAGATGAGTTCCACTGCCGAGACCGTGGCACAGAACGCCGCCGAAACCGCCGCGTTCACCCAGCGCGCCAACGAACACGCCGACCGCTCGCGCGTGGTGGTGGGAGAAGCGTCCAGCAGCGTCGGCGCGTTGATCGGCGAGGTCGCCAGCGCCACCCACACGGTGGAAAACATGCGCCAGGACGCCGCGCGCATCACCGAAACCCTTGAAGTGATCGGTGCGATTGCCGGCCAGACCAACCTGCTGGCGCTCAACGCGGCCATCGAAGCAGCACGGGCCGGCGAGCAAGGCCGTGGTTTTGCGGTCGTGGCCGACGAAGTGCGGGCCCTGGCCGCGCGCACCCAGGCCAGCACCTCCCAGATCAACGAGATGCTCGCTCGATTGACCACGGGGGTGAGTTCCTCGGTGACCGCGATGGAAAATACCCAGTCCAGTTGCCAATCGGCGGCGGACGCCACGGCGCGGGTCAACACCGGCCTGGATGAAATGGCCGGTTCCGTCGGCCATATCCACAGCCTCAGCACTCAGATCGCCACCGCCGCCGAACAGCAAAGCGCGGTGACCGAGGAGATCAACCGCAGCATGGTGCAGATCCGACAAATGGTCGAAGACCTGGTGCAGAGCGGCCACGCCACCGAAAACAATACTCAGAGCCTGCTGGAAGCCAATGGCCGGGTTATCAGCCTGATGAGTCGCTTCAAAGTCCGTTGAGCAGCGTTTGAGAACTCCCGTGCAAAGCACGGGAGTCAGACTATTCTGACAGTTCGAGATACTTCTTCCCGCCACACAGGAGGTGTGTCATGCGCGCTGTCGAGCAGTCGGTCCGCTTGGAGCGGATCAGTCAGGAACGCTTTATCAATGCCCCCCTTGAAACTGTCTATGACTACGTAACCCAACCGGACCGCTGGCACGAATGGCACCCCACTTCCCTCGGTGCAGAGACCGGCACCAGCGGCTCTTTGGGTGCCGGTTCACGCTTTACCGAGATGATCGACCTGCTTGGCGTACGCGTCCCCATGAGCTACCGCGTGCAGATCGCCCGGCGCCCCGACGAATTCAAATGCGTGTTCACCTCCCTGGCCGTTGACGGCTCGATCCACTACTTCCTGCAACCGTTTCGCGACGGCACGCTGTTTAAACGGGTACTGACCTACGAAACCGAATTGCAACTGGCGACCTTGCACGAGCGCATGCACGAACTGTCGGCCATCGCCCTGGACCGTCTGAAGCAGCGCCTGGAACATCCGCCCTTTGTATAATTTAGAAACATTACACTGTCGTCCCGTCCGTAAAAGCGCGGAGAATGCCGGGCTTATCGCCCCGATTGGATGAGACTCCGATGAAAACCCCACTGCGATTGGCCCTGCTGTCCGCCCTCTTCACCACTACCCTGGCCCAAGCCGCCGACCTGATCCCCATCGATGTACACCGTGACGCCAACTGCGGCTGTTGCAAAAAGTGGATCAGCCATCTGGAAAACAATGGGTTCAAAGTCAATGACCATGTCGAAACCGATATGAGCGCCGTCAAACAACGCCTCGGCGTGGCGCCGCGCCTGAACTCCTGCCATACCGCCGTGATCGACGGCAAGTTCGTTGAGGGCCATGTGCCCGCCGAGCAGGTGCTGGCGCTGCGCAAGCGCGACGACCTGCTGGGCGTTGCCGCACCGGGCATGCCCATGGGCTCGCCGGGCATGGAAATGGACGGACATGCCGATGCCTACCAGGTCATCGGACTGCGCCGTGACGGCACGGATGAGGTGGTGGCCGATTACCCGGCACACTGATCGGTGCTGATGGGTTACCTGGGGCTGTTCGTCGCCGCGTTCGGTGCGGCGACGCTGCTGCCCCTGCAATCGGAAGCCGTACTGGTGGGCCTGCTGCTCAGCGGCCACTACAACGTGTGGTGGTTGTTGGCGGTCGCCACCCTGGGCAATGTGCTGGGCTCGCTGGTCAATTGGTGGCTGGGCCGCTGGGTGGAGCATTTCAAACAGCGGCGCTGGTTTCCGGTCAACGAGCGGCAACTGCAAACGGCCCGTCGCCACTACGCACGCTGGGGGCACTGGACCCTGCTGCTCAGTTGGGTGCCGATCATCGGCGACCCGCTGACCCTGGTGGCCGGTGTGATGCGCGAACCACTGTGGCGTTTTCTGGTGGTGGTCACGTTGGCCAAAGGTCTGCGCTATGGCGTGCTGGCGGTAATTACCTTGCAGTGGGTGTTAATCCCGCGTTAATCCTCTCGCAACAGCATCCCAACACCTGTTTCAGGAGATGACACCATGCCGCCAAACCGCGTCCTTTATATCGCCGGCCTGTTCATGGCCAGCAGTGTCCCCGCCCTCGCCGCGACTTACGGCCCCGAGTTACAGGGCTTTCAATACCCCTATCCGCTTGCGCATTTCAGCTTTGAGTCCCAAGGCAAAACCCTGCAAATGGGCTACATGGACGTGCCGGCCAGCGGCAAGCCCAACGGGCGCAGCGTCGTGCTGATGCACGGCAAGAACTTCTGCGCGGCCACTTGGGAGGGCTCGATCAAGGCCCTGAGCGACGCGGGTTACCGCGTGATCGCCCCGGACCAGATCGGCTTTTGTACCTCCAGCAAGCCGGAGCATTACCAGTACAGCTTCCAGCAGTTGGCGCTCAACACCCATCAACTGCTGGAAAAACTCGGCATCCCCAAGGCCACCCTGCTCGGCCACTCCACTGGCGGCATGCTCGCCACCCGGTATGCGCTAATGTACCCCGCGCAGACCGAGCAACTGGCGCTGGTCAACCCCATCGGCCTGGAAGACTGGAAAGCCCTCGGCGTGCCGTACCTGAGTGTTGATCAGTGGTACCAACGTGAGCTGAAAGTCAGCGCCGAAAGCATCCGCCAGTACCAGCTCAACACTTATTACGTCGGGCGCTGGAAGCCGGAATACGAGCGTTGGGTCGATATGTACGCCGGCTTGAGCAACGGCCCCGGGCATAAACGGGTCGCGTGGAACTCGGCGCTGATCTACGACATGATTTATTCCCAGCCGGTGTATTACGAATTCAAAGACGTACAGGTGCCGACCTTGCTACTGATCGGCACCGCCGATAACACCGCGATCAATAAGGCGATGGCGCCGCCCGAGGTCAAGGCCAAACTCGGCAACTACGCCGTGCTGGGCAAGCAGGTCGCCAAGCTGATTCCCCACGCTACTCTGGTCGAATTCCCTGGCTTGGGGCACGCGCCGCAAATGGAAGAACCGGCGCGGTTTCATCAAGCGTTGTTGCAGGGCTTGAACGCCCTTTAACCCAACATTCGGAGGCACGCGTAAATGGCGCTACAGATCGCTGTGATTGATGACTGGCAGCAAGTCGCCGCTGACGTGGTGGATTGGTCGGCCCTGGCAACCGTGGGCCAGGTGCATTTCCTCCACGATTACCCAGCGGATACCACGACCCTGATCGAGCGCTTGCAAGGGTTCGAAGTGATTTGCGTAATGCGCGAACGCACAGTGTTCGACAAAGCCCTGCTGCAAGGCCTGCCGCGCCTCAAGCTGCTGGTGACCGGCGGCATGCGCAATGCCGCCCTTGATATCGGCGCCGCCCAGGCACTGGGAATTCAGGTGTGCGGCACCGACAGCTATAAACATGCCGCGCCGGAACTGACCTGGGCGCTGATCATGGCCTGCACCCGCAACCTGCTGGCCGAAGCCAATGCCCTACGCGCCGGTGGTTGGCAGTTGAGTCTGGGTGGCGACCTGCACGGTAAAACCCTGGGGATTCTCGGGCTGGGCAGCATCGGCCAGAAGGTCGCCGGGTTCGGCCAGGCGTTTGGCATGCGCGTGATCGCCTGGAGCCAGAACCTCACGCCGGAACGCGCCGCTGCGGCGGGAGTGACCTGGGTCAGCAAGCAGCAGTTGTTTGAGCAGGCCGATATCCTCAGCGTCCATCTGGTGCTCAGCGAACGTAGCCGGGGGCTGGTGGATGCCCAAGCCTTGGCCTGGATGAAGCCGAGCGCGCGCCTCGTTAACACCGCTCGCGGGCCGATCGTCGATGAACAGGCCCTGGTCCAGGCATTGCAATCCGGCCGCTTAGCCGGCGCAGCACTGGATGTATATGGCCAAGAGCCACTTCCCCTCGATCATCCTTTCCGGCACCTGCCCAATGTGCTGGCCACGCCTCATGTGGGTTATGTCAGCGAGCAGAATTACCGGCAGTTCTATGGGCAAATGATTGAAGACATCATCGCCTGGGCGGGGGGCGCGCCGATTCGGTTGCTGGGTTGATTGCGTCATGGAGCGGGCAGGCGAGCGCCGCGCTCCTCAATGGTGCACAGGGTGCATCAGATAGGTCGCAGGTCCTTTCTTGGGGCGACAATGTCGCCCAGCGCAGGGCAAGCCTGCTCAACCACCGAATGAATGCGGTCTTGCCTGGGGCAAATAGGTGCAAAGTGCCATCACACTCCCGCCCGCCAGCGGTTTTCCCGCATCGCATAAGGTTACAAGTTTTTTGTCCTACAAAATTCATGTAGAAACCCTACGCTGTCTGGGATCTGTCCTAGACTGATGACCGATGGGTCCCTTCCAAAACAAAAACCCCGCGAAAAAAATCTAAACTTTCCAACTCTGCCATTGGTCAGGTTTAGGTAAGGCGCGCCAGTGCGGTTTACGCCGGTTGCCGTCTATCCAACTTTTTAACGCTAACCGTGCAACTGGCATACGCCTTGCCAGATTTGTCATGCGCTTGTGCGCCTGGCCGCAGGACGCGGTCATCGGAGCTAATGGCAGCGGGCCATTAGCCGACCAACACGTGGAGAGAACTATGATCAGTGCCGCAGTAAGTATTCAGGGAGAGCGTGTTAGTCAGCCAGTTGGCGGGTCGACCTCTTTGGTCGACCTCAACACGGTGCGGCCGGTGTCCAGTTTCAACCCCAACCGAAAGAAAGTACTGTTTGTTACCTCGGAATTCGCCGATCTGGTGAAGACCGGCGGCCTGGGCGACGTATCCGCCGCCCTGCCTCGCGCCATGGCGCATCTGCATGATGTGCGCGTGTTGATCCCTGGTTACCCGCAGGTGATGGAAAGCGATAACCCGATCCATATCATCGGCGAACTGGGTGGCCACGCCGCGCTGCCGCCGTGCAAGATCGGGCGCATGGACCTCAAGGATGGCCTGGTCATCTACGTGTTGATCTGCCCCGAGCTCTATGAGCGCGAGGGCACGCCTTACGGCGCCAACAACGGTCGCGACTGGCCGGACAACCATATCCGTTTCGCCCGCCTGGGCCTGGCCGCCGCCGATATCGCCGCCAACCTGGCGCAGATCCACTGGTGCCCGGACCTGGTGCACGCCCACGACTGGCCCGCTGGCCTGGCCCCGGCGTACATGCACTGGCGTGGTTCACGCACGCCGACGTTGTTCACCATTCATAACCTGGCCTACCAGGGCGTGGTCAGCCTGGCTTCCACGCCGGAGCTGGGGATTCCGCCCCACGCACTGCAGCAGGAAGGCATGGAGTTCTACGGCAAGATGTCGTTCCTCAAGGCCGGCATGGCGTACTCCAGCCACATCACCACGGTGAGTGCCACTTACGCTCAGGAAATCACCACCCCCGAATTCGGCTGCGGCCTCGACGGTTTCCTCGCCGCCAAGACCCAGCAAGGCTTGCTCAGCGGCATTCCCAACGGCATTGATGAGAGCTGGGAAACGTCCACCGACACGCACCTGACCCACAACTTCAATATCGGTGACTGGGAAGGCAAAGCGATCAACGCCGCCCATGTGCGCAATCTGTTCGGGCTGCACGACTCCACCGGCCCGCTGTTCGCCGTGGTCTCGCGCTTGGTGTACCAGAAGGGTCTGGACCTTACCGAAGCGGTTGCCAGCTTTATCGTCGAGAACGGTGGCCAGATCGCAATTATCGGGCGCGGCGAGCCGGAAGAAGAACAGGCCATGCGCGAGCTGGCCCTGCGTTTCCCCGGCCAGATCGGCGTGCGCATCGGCTTTAACGAAACCGACGCACGGCGCATGTTCGCCGGCAGCGATTTCCTGCTGATGCCATCGCGTTACGAGCCATGCGGCCTGAGCCAGATGTACGCGCAGCGCTTCGGCTCATTGCCAGTGGCGCGCAACACCGGCGGGCTGGCGGACACCATCGAAGACGGCGTCACTGGGTTCCTGTTCAACGAATCCACGGTGGACAGCTACAAAGCCGCCCTCACCCGCGCCTTCAATGTGTTCGCCTACCCCGGCCTGCTCAACGCCATGCGCTGCCGCGCCATGACCCAGCCGTTCAACTGGACCCAGGCGGTCGAACCCTACGCCGAACTCTACGAACAACTGGTGGCCAAGGCCCTGGGGAAATCAGCTAAATAATCAAGGGAGGTCTCTATAGATGCCGTTACGGACTCTGGAAACCTGGCCCCACGGCGCAATCATGCTGGACGCGCAACACACGCGTTTCGCCTTGTGGGCGCCAGACGCGTTTTATGTCAGCGTTGAATTGGAAAACGGTAAATCCATCGCCATGCTGCCCCAGGCCGATGGATGGTTCGAAGTTGAAATCAAGTGCCCGGCGGGCACCCGGTATCGCTACAACATCGACGGGGAGCAGGATGTGCCCGATCCAGCGTCCAGGGCCCAGGCCTCGGACGTTCACGGTTGGAGCCTGGTGGTCGACCCACTGGCCTACCACTGGCGCCAGCCCAACTGGCAAGGCCGCCCCTGGCACGAGGCGGTGATCTACGAATTGCACGTCGGCGCCCTGGGGGGGTACGCCAACGTCGAGCAACACCTACCGCGCCTGGCCGAGTTGGGCGTGACCGCCATTGAACTGATGCCCTTGGCGCAGTTCCCTGGCGAACGTAACTGGGGCTATGACGGCGTACTGCCGTATGCCCCGCACTCGTCCTACGGCACCCCGGAGCAACTCAAACACCTGATCGACAGCGCCCACGAACACGGCCTGGCGGTGATCCTTGACGTGGTCTACAACCACTTCGGCCCCGATGGCAACTACCTGGGCCAGTACGCGGCAAGTTTCTTCCAGGAAGACGTGCACACCCCGTGGGGCGCCGGCATTGATTTCGAGCGCCGTGAAGTGCGGGACTTTTTTCTTGATAACGCCCTGATGTGGTTGCTCGAATACCGTTTCGACGGCCTGCGACTGGACGCCGTGCACGCCATCGATAACCCCGGTTTCTTGCAGGAACTGGCGCAGCGCGTGCGCCAGCAGGTCGATACCGGCCGTCATGTGTGGCTGGTGCTGGAAAACGAGCTGAATCAGGCCAGCCTGCTCAAGCACGACTTCGATGCGCAGTGGAATGACGACTTCCACAATGTGTTGCACGTACTGCTGACCGGCGAAACCGATGCCTACTACAGCGACTTTGCCCAAGACCCTACCGCCAAACTGGCAAGGTGCCTGGGTGAAGGGTTTATCTACCAGGGCGACACCACTCGCCATGGCCATGCCCGCGGCGAGCCGAGCGGTGGTCTGCCGCCGACTGCTTTCGTTGCGTTTCTGCAAAACCACGACCAGATCGGCAATCGCGCCCTCGGCGAACGTCTGCACCAGCTTTGCCCGCCCCAGGCGCTCAAGGCCGCGACCGCCCTGCTGCTGCTGTCGCCAATGATTCCGTTGATGTTTATGGGCGACGAAGCCAACGCCGCCGAGCCGTTCCTGTTCTTCACCGACCATCACGGCGAGCTGGCCGAAGCGGTGCGTGAAGGTCGGCGCAATGAATTTGCCGACTTTGCCGCGTTCCAGGACCCTGAACGCCGCGAACACATCCCGGACCCGAATGCGCTGTCGACCTTGCAACAGTCCATGCCAACCCTGGCCGACCAAGACCATGTGGCGTTTTACCGCGAGCTGTTGAGCCTGCGTCATCGCCATATCGTCCCGCACCTGCCTGGCAGTGTGGCGCTGGGTGCCCAGGTACTTGGCGACGCAGCGGTCAGCGCGCGCTGGCGTCTGGGTAACGGCAGCGTGTTGCAGATCGATCTGAACCTCAGTGCCACTGCCTTGGAACATTCCACGGCGCCGCACCTGATTTTTGCAACGCCCGCCGGCGACAGCACACACCTGCCGCCGTACAGCGCACGCGTCACCCTATCCCCTGCTGGAGAACACCCTTGAGCGAAGCGAAACTGGAAATCCTCGCCAGCCGCGCGGGCCTGGCCGTCGATTGGATCGACGCCAACGGCCGCCCGCAACACGTACAACCCGACGCCCTGCGCGCGGTGCTCAAAGGTCTTGGCCACCCGGCCGACACTGATGCCGAAATCGAAGCCAGCCTGGACGAACTGGAACAGGCCCAGCTGAGCAAGCATCTGCCGCCGTTGTTGACCGTCGACAGCGGTGAGAGCTTGGACCTGGCACGCTATTTCGAACCAGATACCCTGTGCCGCGTGCACTTGGAGCAAGGCGAAACCCTGGAGCTGCGGCTGGACGGCAACGCGGTGCTGCCCGGCGTGATTGCCTTGGGTTATCACCAAGTGCAGATCAACGACCAGACGTTCACCCTGGCCGTGGCCCCCACCCACTGCTACAGCGTGGCCGAAGCGGTGGACTGCCAACCCGCCCGCGCTTGGGGCATCAGTGCGCAACTCTATAGCCTGCGCCGCCTCAACGATGGTGGCTTTGGTGACACCCTGGCCCTGGAACACCTGGCCCGCGCAGCCGCCGAGCGGGGCGCCGATGCCCTGGCCATCAGCCCGATGCACGCGATGTTCAGCGCCGACCCGCAGCGATACAGCCCGTATTCGCCATCGAGCCGGCTGTTTCTCAACAGCCTGTACGCTTCACCGGCCTGCATCCTCGGCGAGCGCGAAGTGTGCAATGCCATCGAAGCCCTGGGCATCGCCGATGAGCTGCACGACCTCGAACAGCTCGACCTGATCGACTGGCCTGCCGCCGCCCAGGCCAAGCAGCGTTTGCTGCGTGCGCTGTATGAAGATTTCCGCCACGGCCATCACCCGCAACATGCTGACTTCCTGAGTTTCCGTCAGACCGGCGGCGAGGCCCTGGAAAACCATTGCCGCTTCGAAGCGGTGCAAGCCATGCGCGCTGCCGCTGGTGAAAGCCTCGACTGGCGCCACTGGCCCGCAGAGTGGCGCACCCCGCAAAGCCCGGCGCTGGCAACATTTGCCGAAGAGCACCGCGAAGAGGTCGGCTTCTACGCCTTTGCCCAATGGCTGATCGCGCGTTGCCTGGAGCGCGCCCAACAAGCGGCCCGTGGCAGTGGCATGGGGGTTGGCCTGATCGCTGACCTGGCGGTGGGCGCCGACGGCGGCGGCAGCCAGGCCTGGAGTCGCCAGGACGAGTTGCTGGCCAACCTCACCGTGGGGGCGCCGCCCGACATCCTCAACCGTGCCGGCCAGGGCTGGGGGATTTCCGCGTTCTCCCCCGAGGGCCTCAAGCGCCACGGATTCCGTGCGTTTATCGAAATGCTGCGGGCCAACTTCGCCCATGCCGGCGGCTTGCGCATCGACCATGTCATGGGCCTGCAACGCCTGTGGGTGATCCCCATGGACGCCTCGCCCAAAGAAGGTGCGTACCTGTATTACCCTGTGGACGACATGCTGCGTCTGCTTGCGCTGGAGTCCCATCGTCACCAGGCTATTGTGCTAGGCGAAGACTTGGGCACCGTGCCCGACGGCCTGCGCGAAAAACTCATCGGCCGCGCCATACTCGGCATGCGCGTGCTGCTGTTCGAACAAGGCCACGACGGCCAGTTCAAGCCGATCCTCGACTGGCCCGACAACGCCCTCGCCACCACCAGCACCCACGACCTGCCGACCCTCAACGGTTGGTGGCACAGCCGCGACATCGACTGGAATATCCAGCTCGGCCTGATCGACGCGCCCACCGTGGAGCAATGGAGCGAACATCGCCTGCGCGAACGCCAGGCGCTGCGCCAAGCCCTGAGCCAGGACCCGCAGAACTTCGTCGATGAGATCCGCAACGAAACCGACCATATGATCGACGCCAGCGTGCGCTACCTGGGCCACACCCGCGCGCCCCTGGTGCTGTTGCCGCTGGAGGATGCCCTGGGCATCGAAGAACAAGCCAACCTGCCCGGCACCACCGATACCCATCCCAATTGGCGCCGCCGCCTGCCGGGCGAGGCCGCCAGCCTGCTCGACAACGCCGGCGCCGCGCGTCGCCTCGAACTGCTGGCCGTCGCGCGTAACCAAGCCTATGAGCGTGACCGATGAAAGCACTGCCCTTGCGCGCCACTCAGCGCCTGCAATTCCATAAAGGTTTCACCCTGGACGATGCGGTGCCGCTGGTGCCGTATTTTGCCCAACTGGGTATCAGCCACCTGTATGCCTCGCCGTTGCTCAGCGCGCGCGCCGGCTCCATGCACGGTTACGACGTGGTCGACCCGACCCGGGTCAACCCTGAACTGGGCGGTGAGGACGCGTTGCGCCGTCTGGTCGCGGCCCTGCGTGAACACGACATGGGCCTGATTCTGGATATCGTTTCTAACCACATGGCCGTGGGCGGCGCCGATAACCCTTGGTGGCTGGACCTGCTCGAATGGGGGCGTTTGAGCCCCTACAGCGAATTTTTCGATATCCAGTGGCACTCTCCCGACCCGCTGCTCAAAGGCCAATTGCTGATGCCGTTCCTGGGCAGCGACTACGGCGAAGCCCTGCAAAGTGGCACCTTGACCCTGCATTTCGAGGCTGACCACGGATCGTTCTACGTCGAGCATTACGAACATCGCTTCCCGATCTGCCCACGGGATTACGCGTTGATTCTGGGCAACGACGAACCGCTCAAACCACTGGCGGACCGTTTCGCTGCCCTGGCCTATCAGGACGATGCCTACGCCGAAGCCGCCTGGCTCAAACAGGCCCTGGCCGAGCGGGCCACCGAGGTACTGCCGGCCATCGAGCAGCGCTTGGCCCAGTTTGACGGTCGCCAAACCGAGGGCTTCGAACGCCTGCACCAACTCTTGGAGCAGCAAGCCTATCGCTTGGCCAGCTGGCGCACGGCGGCGGACGATATCAACTGGCGGCGCTTCTTCGACGTCAATGAATTGGGCGGCCTGCGCGTAGAGCGCAGCGCGGTGTTCGAAGCCACCCACGGCAAGATTTTCGAGCTGATCAGCCAAGGCCTGGTGGATGGCCTGCGCATCGACCATATCGATGGCCTGGCCGACCCGCGCGGTTATTGCCGCAAGCTGCGCCGCCGGGTCGATACGTTGGCCCCCGAGCGGCACCTGCCGATTTTTGTCGAGAAGATCCTCGGCGAAGGCGAAACCCTGCGCGAAGACTGGCAAGTGGACGGCACCACGGGCTACGAATTCATGAATCAGCTGTCGCTGTTGCAGCACCAGCCCGAAGGCTTCGAGCCCCTGGCCGAGCTGTGGACGCGCCTGAGCGAGCGGCCTGCGGCGTTTATCGAAGAGGCCCGCCTGGCACGCCAACAGATCCTCAACGGCTCCCTGGGCGGCGATTTCGAAAGCGTGGCCCAGGCGCTGCTGCAAGTGGCGCGCGACGACGTAATGACCCGCGACTTCACCCTCGGCGCCATCCGCCGTGCATTGCAGGAGTTGATCGTGCACTTCCCGGTGTACCGCACCTACATCAGCGCCCGTGGCCGCAGCGCCGCCGATGACAAGGTGTTCCAACAGGCCATGGACGGCGCGCGCAGCACGTTGAGCGAAGGCGACTGGCCGGTGCTTGAGCACCTGCAAAAATGGCTCGGCGGCCAGCCGTGGCGTGATCGCCCGGTGGGGCGCGAGCGCAAGATTCTCAAACATGCCTGCGTGCGCTTCCAGCAGCTGACTTCCCCCGCCGCCGCCAAGGCGGTGGAAGACACCGCGTTCTATCGTTCGGCGGTGCTGCTGTCGCGTAACGATGTGGGTTTCAGTACCGAGCAATTCAGTGCTCCGTTGGCCGACTTCCATCAGGTCAACCAACAGCGCCTGCTGGCGTTCCCGGACAACCTGCTGGCCACCGCGACCCATGACCACAAACGCGGCGAAGACACCCGTGCGCGCCTGGCGGTGCTCAGTGAGTGCGCGCCGTGGTATGTGGCTCAAGTTGAACAGTGGCGCAGTCTGGCCGCCCCGCTGCGCGACGACGCCTGCGCGCCGTCGGCCGGTGATGAGCTGATCCTCTATCAAGTGCTGGTGGGCAGTTGGCCACTGGATCTGGACCCTGGCGCGTCGCTGGAGACTTACCAACAACGCCTGTGGCAATGGCAACAAAAAGCCCTGCGCGAAGCCAAGTTGCAAAGCAGCTGGAGCGCGCCCAACGAAGCTTATGAACAAGCGGTCGAAGCCTTCCTGTCGCGCCTGCTGTTGACCGAAGCCGGTCGCCCGTTGCGCACCGCGATTGCCGCCGCTGCCCAAGCCATCGCCCCGGCCGGCGCCCTGAATGGACTGGCGCAAACCTTGCTTCGCATGACGGTGCCGGGTGTACCGGACTTGTACCAGGGCGCCGAGTTCTGGGACTTCAGCCTGGTGGACCCGGACAACCGTCGTCCGGTGGACTTCAACGCACGGCAACAAGCGCTGAACACCCCGTCGGGCACCGATCAACTGCTGACCCACTGGCACGACGGGCGCATCAAGCAGGCGTTGATTGCCCAGGTGTTGGGCTTGCGCAGCGCCCAGCCCGAACTGTTCCGCCACGGCAGCTACACACCGCTGGAGGTACTCGGTCAACACGCCGACCGCGTGGTGGCGTTCAGCCGCGAACACCAGGGCAAACAACTGGTGGTGGTGGTGCCACGCTGGTCCCATGCGCTGCTTGAAAACGGTGTGCAGCCCCGGATTCCTGCGCAGGTTTGGGGCGATACCCGGGTGAAATTACCGTTCGCCGCGTCAACGCAAAACTGGAAGGGACTTTTTCAAACGGGCGCAGTCACACCAGACAAGGAGCTGTTGATCAGCACTGCCCTGGGGGAATTCCCGGTCAATGTCTTTATCAATTCTGATGATCAAGAAAGCTGAACATTTTCTGTGAGGAGCATTGCGATGAGCACTGAAGACAAACGTATCCGCGAATTGGCGCATCAGATCTGGGAGTCCGAGGGCAAGCCCCATGGTCAGGACGCACGTCATTGGGAGATGGCGCGCAAGCTGGCCGAATCCGAAGCCTTGACGCCGAGCAAGCCCAAGCCGGCCGCCAAGCCTAAAGCCACCGCCAAGCCTGCGGCAAAGCCCAAGCCCGCTGCGGCAGCAAGCAAGCCCGCCGCACCGGCGACCAAGAAACCTGCGGCGCCGAAAAAGCCCAAGCCGTAACCAGCCTTTCGACGCCCAACCCTCCCGCCGACGCTGTCGGCGGGGGTTTAACTTCACATTTGATCTCGTTCGCTGAAAATTCGTCAGCACGGCCGCTCTCGGCCCGAAAAAAGACCCCTTGCAGGAGCAACACCACCATGAGCAAACCGGATAAAACCCCATCGACGCCGGGCAATGAGCCGTCGCGGATTCGTGAAGGTTTGCCCTTCCCCCTCGGCGCCACCTGGGATGGCCTGGGCGTCAACTTTGCGCTGTTCTCAGCCAACGCCACCAAGGTCGAACTGTGCCTGTTCGACGACAGCGGCGAAGTCGAACTGGAGCGCATCGAGCTGCCGGAATACACCGACGAAATCTTTCACGGTTACCTGCCCGACGCCCATCCCGGGCTGATTTACGGCTACCGCGTATACGGCCCGTACGATCCGGCCAACGGTCACCGCTTCAACCACCACAAATTGCTGATCGACCCCTACGCCAAGCAGCTGGTGGGCGAACTCAAATGGTCCGAAGCGCTGTTCGGCTACACCATCGGCCACCCGGATGACGACCTGAGCTTCGACGAACGCGACAGCGCGCCCTTCGTGCCCAAGTGCAAGGTGATCGACCCGGCCCATACCTGGGGCAACGACCAGCCGGTGCGCGTGCCATGGGACCGCACGATCATTTATGAAACCCACCTGCGCGGGATCAGCATGCGTCACCCGTCCGTGGGCGAATCGGTGCGCGGCACCTGCGCCGGCCTGATGGAAGACGATGTGCTCAAGCATATTCGCCAACTGGGGATCTCCTCGGTCGAGCTGCTGCCGGTGCACGCCTTCGTCAATGACCAGCATCTGCTGGAAAAAGGCATGACCAACTATTGGGGTTACAACAGCATCGCGTTCTTTGCCCCCGACCCACGCTACCTGGCCAGCGGCAAGATCGCCGAGTTCAAGGAGATGGTCGCGCACCTGCACGAGCAGAAGCTGGAAGTGATCCTCGACGTGGTCTACAACCACACCGCCGAAGGCAACGAGCGTGGCCCGACCCTGTCCATGCGCGGCATCGACAACGCCTCCTACTATCGCTTGATGCCCGATGACAAGCGCTTCTACATCAATGATTCCGGCACCGGCAACACCCTCGACCTCAGCCACCCATGCGTGCTGCAAATGGTCACCGACTCCCTGCGCTACTGGGCCACGGAAATGCATGTGGACGGTTTCCGCTTCGACCTGGCGACGATTCTCGGGCGTTATCGCGACGGTTTCGACGAGCGCCACAGCTTCCTTGTGGCCTGCCGTCAGGACCCGATACTGCGCCAGCTGAAAATGATTGCCGAACCCTGGGACTGCGGCCCCGGCGGCTACCAAGTGGGCAACTTCCCACCGGGCTGGGTGGAATGGAACGACCGTTTCCGCGATACCGTGCGCGCCTTCTGGAAAGGCGATGACGGCCAATTGGCGGACTTCGCCGGGCGTATGACGGCGTCGGGCGAAATGTTCAACCATCGCGGGCGCCGGCCGTACAGCTCGGTGAACTTCATCACCGCCCACGACGGTTTCACCCTGCACGATTTGGTGTCGTACAACGACAAGCACAACGAAGCCAACGACGAAAACAACCAAGACGGCAGCAATAACAACCTGTCCTGGAACCATGGCGTCGAAGGCCCTACCGACGACCCGGAAATCAACGCCCTGCGCCTGCGCCAGATGCGTAATTTCTTCGCCACCCTGCTGCTGGCACAAGGCACGCCGATGATCGTCGCCGGTGACGAGTTCGCCCGCACCCAGCACGGCAATAACAACGCCTATTGCCAGGACAGCGAGATCGGTTGGGTCAACTGGGACCTGGATGACGACGGCAAAGCCCTGCTCAAGTTCGTCAAGCGCTTGATCAAGCTGCGCCTGGCCTATCCGATCCTGCGTCGTGGCCGCTTCCTGGTGGGCGATTACAACGAAGACATCGGCGTGAAAGACGTCACCTGGCTGGCGCCGGATGGCAACGAAATGAGCACCGAGCAATGGCAGGACAGCAATGGCCGTTGCCTGGGCATGTTGATGGATGGCCGCGCTCAGGAAACCGGTATCCGCCGCGCTGGCGCCGACGCTACCTTGTTGCTGGTGGTCAATGCCCACCACGACATGGTCAATTTCCGTCTGCCGCCGGTGCCCGAAGGTGAGTTCTGGACCTGCCTGCTGGACACCAACGACACGACCATCAAGGCTCAGGAGCGCTTTAACTTCGATCACGAGTACGCCGTAACCGGCCGCTCACTGCTGCTGTTCGAATTGCAGCGCGACGACGAGGTGTGAAATGAACTGGCAGGGAAGCCTGGATAGCGGCCGTGCTTATGCCGACACCAAGGCGCTCGGCGCAGCCCTGAGGGCCTTGGTGGCCCAAGGGCTGGACCGGTTGCCGCTACCCGGCGGCGGCCAGACCCTGGAGCGGTTCAGGCGTCTGGCCGACGTGGCCGCGCACGACTTGCGCCTGTGCAAGTTGTTCGAAGGCCACACCGATGCCTTGGCGATCATGGCCGAACTCGGCAGCCCCCCGATGCCCCATGGCAGTACCTGGGGCACATGGGCCGCCGAACCGCCCACGGCCAAGGTGCGTGTACAAAACGACGGCCATTGCTTGCGGGTGCACGGGCGTAAAGCCTGGTGCTCCGGCGCGGCGGTGGTCAGTCATGGATTATTGACCGCCTGGGATGAGCAGGACCGCCAGCAATTGGTGGCGGTGCCCATGCAACAACCGGGCGTGTGTGTGACGGATGAAGGCTGGCATGCCGTGGGCATGGCGGCCACCGGCAGTGTCGAGGTTGTCTTCGACAATGCCAGCGCTGTTGCCGTGGGTGGGCCTGGCGACTATCTCGCCCGCCCCGGCTTCTGGCAAGGCGGCGTCGGTATCGCGGCGTGTTGGTACGGCGCGGCGCAGCAACTGGGCAAAGTGCTGCAGCAACACTGTGCGCGGCGCGCCGAGCCCCATGCCCTGGCGCACTTGGGCGCGGTGGACAGTGCGCTACACGCCGCCGCCTGCGTGTTACGCAATGCCGCCGAACGCATCGACCGCGCCCCCAAGGCCGATGCCAGGGAGCTGGCCCAACAGACCCGCGCCTGCATCGAGGACACTGTCGAGCAGGTGATCTGCCATGTCGGCCGTGCAGTCGGTGCCGGGCCGTATTGCCAGGACCCGCACATGGCCCAATTGATGGCGGATCTGCCGGTGTACGTGCGCCAGAGTCATGCCGAACGCGACCTGGCGGCCCTGGGCGAATGGGTCGCCGGCCAATCCAGCGAGAGGTGGCAGCTATGAGAGCCAACCCGATTGTCGGCCAGGGCACGCCGTTGCAGCACTGGCAGACGTCACCGCGCCTGGCGGCGTTGCCCCCTATCAGCGTTGAGGAATTGGTCCCGGAAGGCCATCGCGCGGTGATTATCGCGCCCCATCCGGACGACGAAGTGCTGGGCTGCGGCGGGCTGTTGCAGGGCCTGGCGGCGCTGGAGCGGCCGATCCAGTTGATCTCGGTGACCGACGGCAGCGCCAGCCACCCGGGCTCGCAACGTTGGCCGGTGGAGCGATTGAGCGTGGTGCGCCCGCAGGAGTCGGCCCAGGCCCTGCATCGCCTGGGGGTGCCGCTGCACAGTCTCAAATGGCTGCGCGCAGGCTTCAGCGACAGCCAGGTAGCAGCGCGGGAGGACGAGTTGGTGGGGTTTATTCAGCGCTATCTCAAGCCCACCGACGTGCTGTTCACAACGTGGCGCGAAGACGGCCATTGCGATCACGAAGCGGTGGGCCGCGCCAGCGCCAAAGCCGCCGAAGCAGTGGGCGCGCGACTGTACGAGTTGCCGGTATGGACCTGGCACTGGGCAACCGCCGAAGACGCCCTGGTGCCCTGGCACCGCGCGCGCAAAATCCCCCTGACCTGTGCAGAGGTGGCGCGCAAGCGTCACGCCATCCATGCGTTCGCCAGCCAATTGGAGGGTGATCCGCAGATCGGCTTGCCGCCGGTGCTGGCCCCCTATGTGGTGGAACGCTTGCTGCAACCCTTTGAAGTGGTATTCGTATGAGTGTGGCCACCCGGTATTTCGATCAACTGTTCGCCGACAATGATGACCCCTGGGCCTTTCGTCAGCGTTGGTACGAGCGGCGTAAACGCGCCCTCACCCTGGCCCTGCTGACCAAGCCGCGCTACGCCTCGATCTTCGAACCTGGCTGTGCCAATGGTGAGCTGAGTGTTGAGCTGGCCGCGCGCGGCGATCGTTTGTTGTGTTGCGACACCGCCGCGGCCGCCGTGGCGCTGGCGCGTACTCGGTTGCTCGGATTTACCCATGCCCAGGTGCACCAAGGCCGTTTGCCGCAAGAGTGGCCGGCGGGCCAATTCGACCTGATCGTGCTCAGCGAACTGTGTTACTACCTGGACGCCGATGACTTGGGCCGCGTGATCGAGTGCGCGCTGGCCAGCCTGACTGCCGACGGGCAGATCCTCGCCTGCCATTGGCGCCCGCCCATCGACGGTTGCCCGCAAACCGCCGAGCAGGTGCATGCCATGTTGGACCAACGCCTGGGCATGCCCCGTGTGGCCAGCCACCCAGAACAGGATTTTCTCCTCGACCTGTGGAGCCGTGACGGTACCTCGGTCGCCACCCTTGAGGGCTTGCGATGATCGGCATTCTGATCCCGGTGCATAACGAACAAGCGCTGTTGGCCGAGTGCCTGGATGCCGCGTTGATTGCCACGCGGCACCCGGAATTGCTGGGCGAACCCGTGCAGGTGCTGGTCATGCTCGACAGCTGCAGCGACGCCAGCGCCACCATCGCCCAGGCTTACCCCGTGCAGTGCCTGGAGGTACAGGCGCGCAATGTCGGGCATGCCCGTGGCGTCGGCGCGCGGCATTTGTTGAATCAAGGCGCACGCTGGATCGCCTGCACCGACGCCGACAGCCGCGTGGCACCGGACTGGTTGGCCGCGCAGTTGGCGTTGAACGTAGACGCGGTATGCGGCACGGTCACGGTGGATGCCTGGAGCGAGGGTTTCGATCCGGCCGCCCAGATTCGTTATCACCAGGGTTACGAAGCACGGGACGGCCATCGGCATATCCACGGCGCCAACCTTGGGGTAAGCGCCAGTGCTTATGTGCGCGCCGGAGGGTTTGAGCCTTTGGCCTGCCATGAAGACGTACATCTGGTACGTGAACTTGAGCGCTGCGGGGCATCCATCGCGTGGAGCCACCGCCCGCAAGTGATCACCAGTGCACGCCTGGACGCCCGCGCCCGGGGCGGTTTCGGCGATTTTCTAAAAACACTGCTGCCGGTTACCTGAAAAAAACCTGAGGCCTCACTGAAAAGCGCCGCAACCTTGTCTATGCTGATGACGCCTTGCTGGTAATTCAGGGTTGGATTGCCAAGCACCCACCACGGCGGAGTCTGTGGTGACAATAAGAGAGTCGTGCCGTCAACGGCTGACGACCGCGCATCAACCGACAAGGATGTGACACCCATGAAGCCTGCCTCTTTGAGCGAAGGCCGTCGCGGCCCTCCGCAAATCTGGAACAGTGCGCCGCAGCTGGCGCAAATTACCCCGGTCGCGCCGTCCACCTTGGTGCCCCCCGGCGCCCGCGTAGTGATCATCGCGCCCCACCCTGGGGACGAAGTTCTTACCTGCGGTGGTTTATTGCAACTGTTCAGCAACCTGGAACACCCGCTGCAACTCATCTCTATGACCGATGGCAGCGCCAGCCACCCCGGCTCCCAAGTGTGGCCGGCTAGCCGCTTGAGCGTGGTGCGGCCTCAGGAAAGCGCTGAAGCCTTGCGCCGCTTGGGCATGCCATTGCACAGCCTGAAGTGGATCCGTGGCGGCTTCAGCGACAACGCCCTGGCCGCCCGTGAACCGCAACTAAGCCAATTTATCGCGCGTTACCTGCACCCTGGCGACGTGGTGTTCACCACTTGGTGCAACGATGGCAACAGCGACCACGACAGCGTCGGGCGCGCTGCGGCCAGAGCCTGCGACCTGGTGGGTGCGCGGTTATATGAGGTGCCCGTCTGGGCCTGGCATTGGCCGGCCGCTGAAAGCGCGATGATCCCCTGGCAACGCGCGCGCAAAGTGCGCCTGGACACCTGGAGCGTGGCGCGCAAACTCCATGCCGCCCATGCCTATGCCAGCCAGCTGGCGGGCGACCCGCAGATTGGCCTGGCACCGATACTGGCGCAGGTGTTGCTGGAGCGGATGCGCGAGCCTTATGAGATTGTGTTTGCCTAGCCAGACACTCGTCTATACCTGTTATTTATGACAGTGGCGCCTGACGCGATGTGTGACTAAGGTGGGAAAAACTGCACAAGCTCAGATGCAGTCGAGAAAGCCATGCCAACCCCTTGCATTGGCCGGTGTTTTCGAACAGGTAACCCGTATTCCCTGCCTCGTATCGCTCATCCCGTTGTCATGGCATGACCCGCCCCTAGCCTTCAGGCGAATGGGGCAAGCCCCTCTCGAATGAGGACGGATCATGCGCACACGGACACGTTCCTGGCTGTACTTGGGCATTGTCTCAACCTTTGCCCTGATCACCTTGCCCCCGCCTGCTCAGGGCGCCTGCTCGATCAACAACACGGCGGGCGACGATATCTCCACCTGCGACAGCGGCAGCGCGCCGGGCTATACCGATAACGAGGGCAACAACACCCTCAACATCAGCGGCTCGGGTCGACTCACCAGTAACGTGACGTTCGGCGCCAACAACGACTTGGTTGACATTAACGGGCCTACCGCAGGTATCACGGGCAACCTCTCGATGGGTGACGGCAGCAATATCTTCCGCTCCATCCTCGGCGATATCAGCGGCTCGGTCAGCCAGGGCGGGGGCCGGGATATAGCACAGATCAGCGGCGGCAACGTGGGAGGAGCCTTCACTCAGGGCGCCGGCATCGACGATTTTGCAATGAGCGGTGGCACTGTCGCGTCGCTCGCTCAGGGCGACGGATTCGACACGTTCAGCATGAGTGGCGGCACCATCACCGGTGCTTTCGAAGATGGGGATTACGCCTTGATGTCCGGCGGCAGCATCGGCCGCGTCGACATGAAGCTGGATAACAATACGTTCGATATGTCCGGGGGCAGAATCATTGGCAACCTGGTGACAGGTTTCGGCAAAGACCTCATCAAGATTTCGGGTACCGCCTTCGTGGGGGGCAATATCAGCGTCAGCGGCGGCGATGACAGGGTGGAAGTCTCGGGTGGCGACGTCAACGGACGCATACTGATGAGCGCTGGTAATGACACTTTCGAGTGGTCGGGAGGCAATCTGCACTCTTTCGTACTGTTGGCCGATGGCGACGATAAAGCGCTGCTCAAAGGTCTGGTCAACGCACAACTGGCCCCTGCCCAACTGATCGACGGTGGCCTTGGCAATGACACGCTGACCTTGGACAACACCAAGGCCGCCGATCCGGGCTTGTTTCCCAATTGGGAAACCATCCAGTTGGACAATGGCTCGCAGTTGACACTAGGCGGCACGCTCACCTTGGGCGACAGCGCCACAGGCACCGGCAAACTGACAATCGACGGTGCCAGTCAACTGTTGGTGAACACCGGTGTGATCGCGCCGTTCACCGACGGCCAAGCCGTCAATGTCACCAACAGCGGTACCATTGATATGAGCACCGGCAGTTCCAGTACCGCCGACAGCTTGACCATCAATGGCAATTACACCGGCAATGGTGGGCAGCTCCTGTTGCAAAGCAAGCTGGGCGGCGACGGTTCGCCCAGCGACAAACTGGTGGTCAGCCAGGGCACGATGCAGGGCAATACGCTGATCAACGTCACCAACCTGGGCGGCACAGGGGCGGCCTCGTTACAGGATGGCATCCAGGTGGTGCAGGCCCTCAACGGTGCCACCAGCAGCGGTACTGCATTTACACTCGGCAAACCGGTGTCCGCTGGCGCCTTTGATTACTACCTGTTCAAAGGCGGCGTCACGGCGGGCACCTCAGAAAACTATTACCTGCGCTCGACCATCCCACCGGTGCCGATCGACCCGGTGATTATCGGCCCGTTGCCGGGCATCATCCCTGGCGAGCCGCCGCTGCCACCGAACCCCGGAGTCGACCCGCTGCCCATCTACCGCCCCGAAGTGTCGGTCTATGCCGTGTTGTTCCCAGCCGTGCAACAGGTCGTTCAGGCCATGCTGGGCACTTATCACGAACGCCTGGGCGACCAGCTTCAGCAACAGCAAACCGGCGCCTTCGCGGCCGGCTGGGGCCGGGTATATGGCCACAGCAGCCGACAAAGCTACACCGGCACCGTCAGCCCAACGCTGGACAGTTCCGTGTCCGGATTCCAGGTGGGCACCGATGTCTACGCCGGCGTCCTCGACAACGGCTTGCAGCAGCGGGCCGGCTTTTTCGTCGGACATAGCACCCTCAAGGGCGACGTCAAAGGCTTCAGTGACGCGCGCCAGGACCAGGACACCGGTAACACCACCTTGCGCGGCGACAGTCTGGGCGTGTACTGGACGCTGATCGGCGCCAACCAGGCATATTTGGATCTGGTGCTGATGGGCACGCGCTTCGACGGCCACAATGAATCGGACCGTGGCGTGAAGATGAAGACCCGCGGCCACGACGTCACCGCCTCCGCCGAAGTCGGTTGGCCGCTGCCGATCAACGACACCTGGATTGCAGAGCCCCAGGCTCAGGTGATCATCGGCAAGACCAAGCTGGATCGGCAGAACGACGGGGTTTCCGATGTGTCTTTCAACGCCGATACCCGCGTCACCACGCGCCTGGGCGTACGCCTGCGGGGTAAATACCAGGTCAGCGGCATGCCCTTCGAACCCTATGCTCGGGCCAATGTGTGGCACACCAGCGCGGGGCAGAACACCGTCACCTTTGACCACCTGACGGGCATCGACACCGAGCAGAAATCCACCACCCTGGGCCTCAGCGTCGGCGCCAGCCTAAGGGTGGCGAAAGGCATCAGCCTGTACAGCGAGGTCGGTTACAACCGCAATCTGGACAGCAATGCCTTCAATGGGCGCCAAGGCACGCTGGGCCTGCGCATGGAGTTTTGACCGCGCCTTTGTATCGCAGTGTGTATAGGGCCCGCTGCGATACATAACCTTTGACCCGGCGAGTTTGCTGAAACAGGCCAGATACAGCCCCGCGTTCAACTGTGCGCCAGGTATCTATCCCGCCGCAGGAGGCTCACCATGTATACCCCGTCGACCCGTCGCTTCACACGCCACCCCCTGGTCCTGGCCTTGGCGCTGCTGCCTCTGGGCATGGTCAGCCTGGCTCGGGCCGAAATGCCCGAGCTGAACACACCGATGCAAACCGAGCCCTCCTCTGCCCTGGGCGCACTTAAGCACATCAGGGCCGGTCTGTTGGACGTGGCCTACGCCGAGGTAGGCCCTGCCAATGGCCCGGCGGTGATCTTGCTGCATGGCTGGCCCTATGACATTGACAGCTATGCGCAGGTGGCGCCGTTGCTCGCGGCCAAGGGTTACCGCGTGCTGATCCCCTATGCGCGAGGTTACGGCGGTACGCGGTTCCTGTCGGACGCCACCCCGCGCAACGGTCAACCGGCGGCGCTGGCCAAGGATGTGATCGACTTCATGGACGCGCTGAAGATCAAACAAGCGGTACTGGGGGGCTATGACTGGGGCGCACGCTCGGCGGATATCGTCTCGGCGCTGTGGCCGGAGCGGGTCAAGGCGCTGGTGTCGGTCAGCGGTTATCTGATCGGCAATCAAGCCGCCGGCCAGAACCCATTACCGCCCAAAGCCGAGCGGCAGTGGTGGTATCAGTTCTACTTCGCCACTGAGCGCGGCGCCGCCGGTTACCAGAAGAACACCCACGCTTTCGCCAAGTTGATCTGGCAGACCGCCTCGCCAAAGTGGGCGTTCGACGATGCCACGTTCGAGCGCAGCGCCAAGGGCCTGGACAACCCCGATCATGTGGCAATCACGCTGTTCAACTACCGCTGGCGCCTGGGACTGGTGCAGGGCGAGGCCCAATACGAGCCGCTGGAACAGCAACTGGCCAAGGCGCCCGCGATCAAGGTACCCACCGTCGCCCTGGAAGGCGACGCCAACGGCGCTCCGCACCCGGCGCCCGAAGACTACGCCAAACGGTTCACCGGCAAGTATCAGTTCCGCCTGATCAACGGCGGCATCGGCCACAACTTGCCGCAGGAAGCGCCAGACGCGTTCGCCAAAGCGGTAATCGACGCGGATCACTTGTGATCAAGCGCCTGTGTATCGCCGCCCTCACCCTGGCCGGCGGCGCCGGCAGCCTGGCATTGGCCGAGGGCGCGGCTTCGCCGATCTACGGGGTCATCATTCCCGACGGCTATCGTCAATGGGAACTGGTGGCGCCGGCCCAGGAAGCCGAACCACTCAACGAACTGCGCGTGGTGCTGGGCAACAGCGCAGCTCTCAAAGCCTACCGTGACGGCAAGCTGCCCTTCCCCGACGGCACCGTGCTGGCCAAGCTGGCGTGGAAGCACACACCGTCACCGGTGTTCAAAAGCGCATCGATTCCCGGCGCGGCGACCACTCTGCAATTTATGGTCAAGGACTCGAAGAAATACGCCGCCACCGGCGGCTGGGGTTTTGGCCGTTTCATCAACGGCCAACCGGCCGATGAGGCACAGCATCAAACCTGCTTCGCGTGTCATCAGGCACTGGTGAAGGACCACGACTATGTGTTCACCCGACTGGCGCCCTGAAGGCGCCAAACCGGCTGATCTCAATCCTCTCAAAACAAGGGCGCGACCACTGCGGTTCGCGCCCTTTCCATCTCGATAGCGGCCAAACGCCACCCACCAACATGTGAAAAATTCGTTAACTAATTCTTCCCTAAGGCTTTTTCCTACAGACTGATTCTGCCAAACTAACGCGAATAGTTCTCAACATATTTCTTATTAGCCACGGACGGCACTCGGGGAGAGTCAGTTTCATGTCTGTGCAATCACACGGCGGCAATGGTTTTTCACTCAGTCTGATGACACTGGCGGTCTGTCTGGCCACCACCCACGCGGCTTACGCCGCCGACGCAGAAGCACCGGCCACCACGCTGGAACTGGGCGCCACGCAAATTTCCGGCGAAGGCCAATTGGGCCAGACCACCGAAGGCACCCAGTCCTACACCACCGGCTCGATGAGTACCGCAACCAAGCTGCCACTGACCTTGCGCGAAACCCCGCAGGCCGTCACCGTGATCACCCGTCAGCGCATGGACGACCAGGCGATGACCAGCATCAACGACGTGGTCAACGCCACGCCTGGTCTGTTCCTGAACTACTCCGACGGCCCTGGTCGGCAGACCTACACCTCCCGGGGCTTCGACATCGATAACCTGATGTATGACGGCATCCCCAGTGGCTACAACGGCGCGTCGGTGGGTGCGCAGCCGAACCTGGCGATGTTCGACCGCGTTGAAGTGGTGCGCGGCGCCACTGGCCTGGTCACTGGCGCGGGCAACCCGTCAGCCGCCATCAACATGATCCGCAAGCGTCCGTTGGATGAGCAGAAAGTTACCCTCACCGGCGCAGCCGGCAGTTGGGACGATTATCGCGGCGAACTCGACGCTTCCAGCCCGCTCAACGACAGCGGCACCCTGCGCGGCCGAGTGGTGACGTCGTACCGCGACGCCAACAGCTTTATCGACAAGGCCGAAAACAGTCACGGCCTGTTTTACGCTGTCACCGAAGCCGACCTGAGCGAAGACACCACCCTGACCTTGGGCTTCTCCAACCAGAAGGACAAAACCAACTACTTCTGGGGCGCCTCGATGATCGGCCAGGACGGCCATCACCTCGACCTGCCGCGCTCCTACAACCCCGGCACCGATTGGGAAAACAAGGATCAGGAAATCAACACGGTCTTCGCCGAACTGCGCCAGCGCCTGGCCAATGACTGGAACCTGCAAGTCAACGCCAACTATGCCGAACAGAATGCTCTGTTTTCCGGCTCGTACCAATCGCGCTGGGTCAACAACTCCCTGGCACGTACGGTGTACCAGGCCAAGTACGACGAAAACCAGGCCGGGGTCGACGCCTTTGTCAGCGGCCCGTTCCAGGCATTCGGGCGCAGCCATGAACTGGTGGTCGGCGCGAGCAAGCGCATCTACGACATGACCACCCACAACTACAGCCCCTACGACCTCAACTGGCCACTCACCGCAGGCAAGCCGGATTTCGTCCACACCAACAACCAGCGCGAAGTCACCACCCAGGACAGCGTTTACGTCACCACGCGCCTGAGCCTGGCCGACCCGTTGAAGTTGATCCTTGGCGGGCGCCTGGACTGGTACGACTACGATAACCGCGATGGCGACGGCGACTTCCACGTCACCCGTAACCTCACGCGCTACGCCGGCCTGATCTACGAGCTGGACGATCACCACTCGGTGTACGTCAGCTACAGCGACATCTTCACCCCGCAAAAAGAAAAGGACACCGGCGCCGCGCCGCTCAAGCCCATTGTCGGCAAGAACTATGAGGTCGGCATCAAGGGCGAATACCTGGGCGGCGCGCTGAACGCTAGCGTTGCGCTGTTCCGCATCGACCAGGAAAACCGCGGCGTGCAGGTGGTGGTGCCGAACTGCCCGCAGGCCTCATGCTACGAAGCCTCCGGCGAGATCCGCAGCCAGGGTATCGACTTCGAACTGCAAGGCGCATTGACCGAAAACTGGCAGGTCGGCGGTGGCTACACCTACGCACGCACCCACACCATCAAGGACGACGCCAAGCCGCAGTCGGTCAACAAACAGTTCGACACCGACGTCCCGGAACACCTGTTCAAGCTGACCACCCGCTACAACTTCCAGGGTCCGCTGGAAAAACTGCGGGTGGGCGGCAACATCTCCTGGCAGAGCCGCCTGTACAACGATATCCCGTTGGCCAACGGCAGCACCTACCGCCTGCAACAAGGCGCCTACGCCGTCACCGACTTGATGGCCGGCTACAAGGTCAACGACCACCTCGACCTGCAGGTCAACGCCAACAACATCTTCGACCGGCGCTACTACTCCACCATCGCCAACTCCGCGAGCTACGGCGGCGATGCCTACGGCAACCCGCGCAACATGATGCTGACGGCCAAGTACAGTTTCTGAGGCTCCAGGCAACGCGCGTCGGCGGCCCCCCGCCGGCGCTAGCGCTGACGGCGGCAACGCATCAGCGTTGCCCGCACCACCAGCTTGTGAAACGGGCGAATCAGCAGAATGTAGATACGCCCCAGCCGGTTGTGGGTGTGTACTGCCGTCGTGGCAATTAGCACTTCACCCTGCTCGTCGCGCCGTCGAAGCAGCGAAAGACGAAAATCCAGGTGGCTGTCATTTTCCCCCAGCACCATCTCGTCAGCGGTCTGCTCCAGCACCGGGAAAAAGTCGATATGGGCTTTATCCGAATGGGTGCGACGCACCTCGCCGGAGGTCCGCACGCCCAACGGCCCCATCACACCATCGCGGATCGCTATCAGCACCTTGAACCACGCAGGCGGCGAACCCAAGGCGCGTACGACGAGGTCATTGATGGAGACGTCAGCCGCGTCGATAGGCACGACAAAACTATCAAGCAACTGCGCGTTCGCGTACCAGTCACGGATCAGGCTTTCTGGCGGTGGATCGATAGGCCGGGCAAGCAAGGTCATGTGAGGGGTTTCCCTGAATGAATGCAGCTGAGTCGTGAGCGTGGTCGGCAGTCCGGGCGCCATCGGGGGCAAGCCCCCTCCCACATTCAAAACATTATCGATCGACCGGCTTGGCGTCGATAAACGGCACCGTACTGTTTGGCAGCATGGTGGTCGGCAGTACGCCGTTCCAGCGCTCGGCCTTGGTCAACTCGATCAGGTTCTGATTGCTGGCCAGGGCCTTGGCGCGGGCCTGGATCGCGTCGGCTTCGGCGTTGCCGCGCAAGCGCGTGGACTCGGCATCCGCCTTGGCCTGGGCCAATTGCGAGTCAGCCTCGGCTTGGGCCTGGGTCACCCGGATCTGCGCCTGCACCTGCTCGGTCTGCAGCATTTGCTCGCGGGTTTTGACTTCAACTTCGGCTTTCATGCGCAAGGCAATCGAACGCTCGTAGTCATCGCTGAAGTCGATGTTTTCGATCTGTACGCCGTCGATCACCACTGGCCCGACTACCGAATCGCGGATGGCCTTGGTCACATCCGCGACGAACTTGCCGCGATTCTGCACCGCCGACACTGCGTTGTACTGGCCGAATACGTTTTCCACCTGGGTCGGCACCTGACGGGCGATCAGGCGGTCGCGCACGCCATCCAAGTCCTTGTAACTGGTGTACACCTTGGCGACATCGCTGGTAGGGATGTGCCAGGACACCGAGACCTGCAACTTGGCGGTCTGCTGGTCCTTGCTGTACGCCTGGAGATTGGCGTACTGGGTAGCCTGGCTTTGAATGCTGATAAACCGCACCGACTCAATGAACGGCAGCTTGAACGACAGGCCCGGCTCCACCACGCCTACCATCGCACCGTTACGCAACAGCACACCCCGCTCGGTCTCATCGACCGTGAACCAACTGGTGGCCAGAGACACCACCACGACCAAACCCACCGCTGCAGCGGCATAAGTAACCATTTTATTGTTCATCGAAACGTCGCGTCCCTTCGTTAAGTTGGCGGCACGATACCCTGAACCGCGCCCCAAGTGGGGTGATAACCAGGCAAATTTGCAGTACTGATAGCAGCGTCACAGTCCTGAAACTGCGCGTAGTGCTTGCCCCAAGCCCGCGTTATTCCGTCATCTACGGACGGCCTATTGAAATACCCCGCTAGAAATACGTGTCCGCACCAGGAGCCGATCAATGATTCGCAAAGCACTGCCCTCTGACGCTCGGGCCATTGCCCAGGTGCATATCAACAGTTGGCAGCACGCCTATCGTGACCTGATGCCTGCCCACTACTTGGATTCACTGGACGCAACCCTGGCTCGTCGTGAATCCCACTGGCGGCGCGCGCTTGAGTTGGGAGAATCGAGCGTATGGGTGGCGCAACTGCACGAGCAGGTTGTCGGTTGGATCTGCGTGGGCGCCAGCCGTGACGAAGATTGTGTCGGGGGCAATGTGGGTGAGGTCGAAGCCCTTTACGTCGCCGCCGGCCATTGGCACACCGGCGTCGGGCTGGCCTTGTGGAACGCCGGTGTGCGAGCGCTGAAGGCGCACGGGTTTGAGCGCCTGACACTTTGGGTCCTGAGCGGTAACGAACGGGCTCGGCGTTTTTATCGCCGGGTGGGCTGTATAGAGGAAATCGGCAGCCAGCGTGCGCTTGAGCGCGGTGGCGTCAAGCTGGGAGAGGTGAGGTACGGCTTGCAGTTACCCACCTGAAAGGTCTTCAAACAATTGTCGGGCCGGCCCACCTGCCCTTATCCTCAACGCTGCCCGCTCACCTGCACCTGGAGCCGCCATGGACCTCGCCACCCTCGCCCTCTTCATCCCCGCCTGCTTTGCGCTGAACATGGCGCCCGGCCCGAACAACCTGCTGTCGGTCAGCAACTCGACCCGCTACGGCTATCGCACCTCATGCCTGGCTGGCGTCGGCCGCCTGCTGGCATTCGCCGCGATGATCGCGCTGGCCTCTGCGGGCTTGGCAGTGGTGCTGCAAACCTCGGAGCTGTTGTTCTACGGGATCAAGATTCTCGGCGCGGCGTATCTGTTCTATCTGGCGTTTCAGCTATGGCGCGCCAATCCCGAAGCGCCAGTAGACTCAGCAACCACCAAAGTCGGTACGTGGGCGTTGGCGCGTCAGGAATTTCTGGTTGCGGCGGGCAACCCCAAAGCCATCCTGATTTTCACCGCCTTCCTCCCGCAATTTGTAGTGCCCAACCAGCCTATTACAGCGCAGTTCGCCGTGCTCGGAGCGCTGTTCCTGGGACTGGAATGGATTGCCATCTGCCTCTACGCCTATATGGGCCTGCATCTGCGTCGCTGGTTTGCCGAGCCGCGGGGCAAACGGCTGTTCAATCGCTGTTGCGCGGGGTTGTTGTCGGCGGCGGCATCCGTGCTGCTGATGGCCCGCAGGGCTTGAAGTACGTGGTCTAGACTATCTCCACCCCTTCACTGTGGAGAACGATCATGCCCAGCAAAAACACCCTCTGCCTCTGGTACAACGGCACGGCCGAAGAGGCGGCGCGCTTTTACGCCAAGACGTTTCCAAACAGCAGCGTAGACGCCATACACAAAGCGCCGGGCGACTACCCGTCGGGCAAGCAAGGCGATGTGCTGACGGTAGAGTTCACCGTGATGGGCCTCCCGTGCCTGGGGCTGAACGGCGGGCCGATATTTCCTCAAACCGAGGCATTTTCGTTCCAGGTGGCCACGGATGATCAGGCCGAGACCGACCGCTATTGGCACGCGATCATCGACAACGGCGGTCAGGCCAGTGCCTGCGGATGGTGCAAGGATAAGTGGGGAGTGTCGTGGCAGATCACACCGCGGGCGTTGACCCAGGCGATCGCCCACCCCGACGCGGCCACCGCCAAGCGTGCCTTTGACGCGATGATGGGCATGGGCAAGATCGACATTGCTGCCATCGAAGCGGCCGTGAAAAAAACCTAAAGATTCACCCCCGGCGGCCGTCACCCTGGCATCCCCGAATGGACTCAATGAGGTTCTTGTGCGCGTTTTGACTTCTGTGTTGCTGGCCGGTGGCATCGCCACCCTGTCCGGTTGTGCCACCCAGTCCGGCAAAGTCGAGCAGATGCTCGCCGACACCCTGGCTCAACCATTGGTGGAGAACAGCATCGTGCGCGAAGGCGACTTGCTCAGCTTCGAGCTGCTGATGCCCGACGCTACCGGCGGCGTGCGGCGTACCATGCAGTTCGAAGCGGCGTGCTCGTCCAAGCAATTGCACCTGCTGTACCTCGATGGTTCCCAACGCGTGTACCCGCTCAAAGCCGGGCGCTATACCGAGGCGCGCAAGCTGTCTGACACGCTGTATGCCACCTTGGCCGCCAACCAGACATTTGTCCGCGCCTGTGCTGAAACGCCCAAGCCCGACTGGCGCCTGGTCAGCAAAGATGAGCGCGACAACTGGGTGCTGCTCGACGCTGCCAGCATCAAGACCGTGCAGGGAGAAACCCGTTTCTGGGCCGCTTTCGATAACCCGACGGTGCTCAACGACCTGCCCTACGACGCACCTTATGCGCAAAAACGCGAGCACTTTGCGGTGTCTTGCGCCAATGGCACATACAAGGAGCTGGCCGGCTACGATCTGGACGTGCGCAACCGCGTGAGCGATGGCCGGGTCGACAGCTTCCCCACGCCACAGCCTATCGCCGGCGGCGACGCCGACTATGCGCGGCTGTTCAATACCGTGTGTGTCACCCCCGAGAAAATCGCCACGCTGGAACCCTTCAAGCCGCGCCTGAAAGCACCGGCGATCATCGCCCTGTCGTCGGTGCATCCCCAGGTACTGGCCGCGCTTGCGCCCTTCAACCAGGACAAGCCGGCGCGTACCTTGAAGTACGTGCACTTTACCGGCACATCGACTCTCAAAGGCAAGACGTCCAACAGCACCAGCGAGCACTTCATCAGCCAGGACAAGGCCAGTGGTCAACTGCAGATCGTCCATCGCGGCGAAGGCTATGAGTCCCAGTCGGTGAGCTGGCGCAACCTGGTCTCGCTGGTGTCGAAGACAACCTACGGCGGCACCGGCATGGCGGAAAGTTCGACCTTGACGCAGTTGAGCTTGACCGGCAATTGGCAGGCCCTGCCGGTCGGCGAAACCGTGGTCTACCAGACCACCCGCTCGACACTCAACAGCCTGGTGGGCAGCTATAACAAGGTGCAGATCAACCGCTGCGTCGTCGAACGCGAATTGCCGGCCCGCGAACTCAACCCCAACCTGCTGGGGAATGCCAAGGCCTTGGCATGTCGCACCGATGACGATAAGTACAACCGCGTCGAACATGTGTACTACCTGAATGATTACGCCTACTTCTACGAATCGAGCACGGACAAGAACGAGTTTTTCTACGCCGATACACGCATCGATAAGTTCGAATAACAGGTAACACTTCAGCGCCTGCCTTTGGGGCCGCTGCGCAGCCCAGCGCAAGCAAGCTTGCTCACCACAGGGAAGCGCGGTGCCACCAATCTTTGCTGAGCGGTTTCTTGTGCTGAGTGGGTTCTTTTGCCGAGCAGGACTTCTGTGGTGAGCGGGCTTGCCCCGCGCTGGGCTGCGCAGCAGCCCTCTCCCACCCACCGCGTCCTTTCAGGTCAAACCCACCGCCAGCCTTTGGGGCCGCTGCGCAGCCCAGCGCAAGCAAGCTTGCTCATACATGGACGCCCCCAGTATGCCAAGCACTCAATTCGTGAAAACACAGA